>CAXUEV010000004.1:0-30869 GCA_964250105.1 uncultured Sphingomonadaceae bacterium | reverse complement strand
GGTCACCGCCGCCGCGCTGATCGCCGGCAACGCCTCGCTGACCGCGCTCGACAACACCGCCCGGCTGCTGGCGGCGGCGGAGGCGGGCGACGACGCCAGGCTCCGCCGCAAGATCGCGCGCGACCAGGCGGCGTTCGTCGCACTCCGCGACCGATGCGCGTCGACCGAGTGCATCGCCCGCACCTACCGCCAGCGCATCGACAGCCTGGCCCGGCTCCGCGCCGCCCAGCGGCAGGCGACCGACAGCCGCTAGTCCTCGCTTCGCCGAGCGACGGCATGGTCAAGACGATCAGAGAGGCTGTCGGGGTGCCGCGTCGATCCGAACGGTCCGAAGCGGAGGGATCGATTCGATCAGCCGAGTCCGCGTGCGAACGTCAGGATCTGCGGCGCAAGCATCGGCCAGTTCTGGAACAGGCCTTCGCCTTGGGGGAAGGCCCTCAGCCGATTTACCCACTCGCGGTCGCTCCATGGCGGTTCATCGAGCGCGGCGCCGGGGATCAGCGCGTGGACGGCCTCGGTCGTCTCGCGGGGATGGTGCATGTCGCTGACCCCGCTGCGCAAGATGGTGACGGGCATGTCCAGCGCGGCGAGATCGTCGGGCGTGATCCCGGGTACGGGAGAGCCTGACGTAGGAAGGAAGGCCTCGCCCCAGCGTTTCATCGTCGCGATGAAGCCGGCGTCGTCCTGGTCGAGGAGCCGCGCCCGGTTGCCGGGATTGCGCGCCAGCTGCTGCTGCCAGCTGGGCAGCGCCGCCACCGCCGCCATGCCGCCGTCCGCCGCCGCGAGCGCGCTTTCGCCGCAATAGACGCCGACCAGGCCGCCGAGCCCGATCGCGCCGCCGGTGATCCACCAGACGAACACGCCCGAGGCGATATCGGGATGGCGCACGGCGGTCAGCAGCGAGACGCGTGCGCCGGCCGACCCGCCCGCGATCAGCGTCGGCCCGAGATCGAGCGTGCGGATCAGCCCGGCCAGCACGTCGGCATTCAGCACCGATTCGGAGTCGCCGCGGAAGACGATGTCCGATCCGCCGCAGTTCGGCCGGTCCCAGATCAGCGCGCGCAGGCCGCCTGCGGCCAGCGCCTCGGCCAGTTCGCGCACGCCGGGATCGTCGTGCGGGAAGCGGCCGCCGGGCGTGATCGCGACCGCCGGACCGTCGCCGATCAGTTCATATTCGATGCCGATCCCGTCGATCTCAGCGCGCGCCATTTCTCTCTCCTGATCCCGGGCGGCCCGCCCGAAGACGATCACAACCGACTCGACCCCGACTTGCCGGCGAGGCATCGATACACAGGCAAGCTCATCGTCCGCGATCGCGGCGACGGGCAGACAGTCGGGTGCGATCCATGCAGCCTATGAACATCGATCTTAGAAAGCTGTGGCACGCCCAGGTGCTCGCCGAAGCGCAGAGCTTCATCCTGGCCGCGGACCGGGTCGGCCTGACCCAGTCGGCGTTCAGCCGCAGTATCCAGGTTCTCGAGGCGACGATCGGGTTCACCCTCTTCGACCGCGATCGGACGGGCACGCGGATCACGGCCGACGGCCGCTCGTTCCTCGACCGGGCCTTGCCGCTCTTGCGCGATGCGCAACGCCTCGCCGCGCTCAGCGCCGAACTGCGGGGCGGGTCGCTCGGCGAGGTCCGCGTCGGCATGAGTGCGACGATCGCCGCGATCCTCCAGCCTGAGCTGGCCATCGCCACCCTCAACGATCGTTCCGGGATCCGGTTGACGACGATCGTGCAGTCCGCTTCCGAGATGCTGTCGCCGCTCGTGGCGGAGAAGCTCGACATGATGATCTGCGCGGAAGCGCTGGTCCCGCCGGACGCACCCGTGTCGTCGTCGCGGCTGGTCGAGATCCCTGCGGCCTATCTCGCACGGGCGGGTCATCCGCTGGCGGACGAGATCGGCGTGGCCGAAACCACCCTCCAACACTATCCGATCATCCGGGCCGGAACCGACTACAGCGGCTACGCCAGCCGCATCCAGCCGGTCGAAGCCCGCGTCGTCTGCGAAGACTTCAGCGTGATGAAAGCGGCTGTGCGGGCGACCGACGCACTCTGCATCGGTTCGCGGATCGTCGCCCGGCGCGAGCTTGCGGCGGGCGAGCTGATCGAAATCGACATCGATCCCGCCATCGTCGTGCTCCTGCCGTTCGCGCTGTTCCGCGTGCGCAAACATACCCCGTCCGCCGCCAGCCTGAAGATCGAGCGGATGATCGGCGCGATCCTGACCCGGACCTCGCCCGACCCCGCGACATAGCCACGGCGCAGCCGACATGGTCGCCGGTGCGAGAGGCCCTGATCGCCGGCTCAGACGGTCATCTCGAGCGAAGCGTGACGCGACGCCCCGCTCTCGAACGATCCCAGCCCATAGTCGCCGACGATCGTGGTGCGTTGCATCCTGCGTTCAAAATCGGGGTTCGAGCCGGTTACCGAATGGAGCATGCGCCAGTTGTCCCAGGCGAGCATGTCCCCGGCCTGCCATTGATGGAAATAGGGCGTCGTGTGGGCGACCATCTGCGCGATGATCTCCTCGAGCAGGGCCTCGCCCGCCTGGTCCTCCTGTCCCTGGATGCCGACCGCCATCCACGGCGAGACATGGAGCACCTTGCGGCCGTCGCTTTGCCGCTCGAAGACGACCGGATGGACGGCGCGCGGGAAACTGTCGCGATCGCGCATGATCCGGTCCGACACGCTTCCGGCACTGATCTCGCGCAGTCCCGCCGGACGGCCGAACTGCCAGCGGTCCATCTCGAGCTCCATGCGATAGACGATCTTCAGCCCTTCGATCTTCGCGCGGAGCGCCGGCGGAAACGCCTCATAGGCGGCGATGCCGTCGAGAAAGCCGGTCAGCCCGCCATCCGGCGAGATCACGACCGCACGGAGCACGCCGCCGCGGTTGATCGTATCGCTATAGCAGTGATCGAAATGCCAGGGCAGCCAGTTCGCCAGCGGCCTGCCGTCGAGCTCGATACGCTGGCCGTCTTCGGGCGTGTAGCGCATGTCGATCACGCCGCGGGCACCGTCGACCTTGCCGACGCCGGCGATCGGATGATCCTTCGACGGACCGAAGACCTCGCTGAGCGCGACCTGCATCTCGAGGCCGTAGACGTCGCGGAACAGGATCAACCCGCGATCCTCGAACAGCGACATCAGCGATGCGCGGACCGCTGCGTCGTCGAGCATGTCCTGTTTCAGGCCCGTCACGACGGCGCCGAAAGGCAGGTCGGGCGCGAGAACCTCGCTGCTGAAGCCGACGTCGTTGGCAGGTTCATGCATGGTCGTGATCCATCGATCGACGGGGTGACTGTCTTGCTCGGGTCAGCATAGGACTGGAAAGTCCGGATGATCGAACGGTTGGTACGGCTTGAGGCCGAGGTCGTCGAACTCCTTGCGCGGCAGTCCGGTGTACTGCGCGTCGGCCGCGATCAGCACGATGCCGAGCGCGCGGCGGACCTTGTCGCTTCGGTTCGGGCCGGCGCTGTGGACGAGCATGCCGTCATGGACGATGGCTTCGCCGGCCTTGACGCTGAGCGAGATCAGATCGCCGACCGCTTGCCGGTCGGTGTCGTTCATCAGGTCGGTATAGTGTTTCGGCATGCCGCCGCTGCGCAGGATCTCGGGGCTCAGCTCGCCGCGCCGGGCGGCGTCGTACGGAATCTGCCGCCCGAGCGACCCGATGCGATGCGACCCCGGGACATACTGCATCGCACTCATGTCGGGTTCGACATCGTCGACCGCGAGCCACATCGTCAGGAAATGACGCCCGTCGACCGGCATGTAGGGCAGGTCCTGATGCCACCCCGTGTCCTTGCCGCCCGGCGGCTTGACCAGCGCCTCTTCCTCGAGCAGGCGAACATGGTCGACGCCCATCAACGCCGCGGCGGCCTTGCCCAGCGCGGGCGACGTCACGAACGCGGCGATGTCGGGGTAGCGGTGCCGCAGACCATTATAGCGAAACACCGCCGCCGTCCCGGGATTGTTCCAGCTGGCGGTGTGGAAGTCGAAGCTGCGCCGGTCGGCATCGAGATAGGCGAGGCGAAGCCTGGCGAACGCCTCACGGCCGACGATGTCGGCGAGGCCGATCTTGACATAGCCCTGCCGCCGGAAGCTCGCCACTTCCTGCTCGGTCACCGTCGTTCGGTCGAGATCGCTCACCCAATGTTCCGCCTTGTTATTGGCGACATCGTTAAACCTCGATCCCATACCAATCAAATGCATATTAATAAGGCTGTGTATGCGGATCACGCATGTTGTCCGGGATCTAATCCACAAGGAACAGTTCGGCGGCCGCGTCGAGGATGGCATCGGTGTCGAGCCGGTATGTGCGATAGAGGTCGACGAGGTCGCCGGTCTGGCCGAAGCTGTCGATCCCGAGCGGGCTCACCCGCATGCCGCTAACGCTGCCGAGCCATGACAGCGTGCCCGGTGCGCCGTCGAGCACCGTGACCAGCCCCGCCCGCGGCGACAGCTCGGACAGCAGCGCCTCCACATGGCTGGAACCGCGGCTCCCGCCATTCCATCGCGCGGCGCGGCGCTGCGACCAGCCCCGATGCAGCAGGTCCGGAGACGTCACGTTGAGCAGGCCGATCCCTGGAATATCGTTGCCCAGCTGCTCCCATGCCGCCAGCGCTTCCGACGCGACGGCGCCGGTGAAGACGATCGCCGCGTCCGCCCCGAATTGCGGCCGGCGGAGCCAATAGCCGCCCTTGAGGGCGGGCTCGATCCACGCGTCGTCGTCGCGCGCGACCTGCGGGATCGCCCGCGTCGTCAGCCGCAGGTAGACCGAGCTGCCGTCCGGCCGCTGCAGATGGTCGAACGCCCAGCGCATGACGGCGGTGAGTTCGTCGGCATAGGCCGGCTCGAAATAGACGAGGTTGGGCTGGCCCATGCCGATCAGCGGGGTCGCGATCGACTGGTGCGCGCCGCCCTCGGCGGCGAGCGTGATGCCGGCCGGCGTCCCCACAAGGAGGAAGCGCGCGTCCTGGTAGCAGCCGTAGTTGAGCGCATCGAGGCCGCGGGCGATGAACGGGTCGTAGACGGTGCCGACGGGCAGCAGCCGCGTACCGAAATGCGGCGCGGCCAGCCCGAGCGCGGCGAGCAGGGTGAAGAAGTTGCTCTCGGCGATGCCCAGTTCGATATGCTGGCCCGCGGCGTGCGCCGACCATTTCTGCACCGACGGTATCTTCGCGCTCCGGAAGACGTCGGCGACTTCCTGGCGGCGGAACAGCCCGCGCTGGTTGACGAAGGCGCCGAGGCCCGTCGTCTGGGTGACGTCGGGCGCGGTCGTCACGATGCGGTCGGCGAGCGGCTCGCCGGACTTGGCCAGATCGAGCAGAATCCGGCCGAACGCGGCCTGGGTCGACTGGGTCGCGCCGTCGGGCACCGGGAGCCGATCGGGCACGGGAACCGGCGCAGCCGTCGGCTCATCGGCCGCGCGGGCGAGCGCGCTCGATCCGACGAACGCCTGGAGCTGCGCCGCGACATTGTCGCCGAGGCCGCCCCACGCGTCCCATTCCTGTCCCGGCGCGATGCCGAGGCTGGCGCGGTAGCGGTCCATCTGCGCCGGGTTCATCATGCCCGAATGATTGTCCTTGTGACCGGCGAGCGGCAGGCCATGCCCCTTGACGGTATAGGCGATGAACAGCGTCGGCGTTTCATCGTCGGCCGCGTCGAAGGCGTCGATCAGCGTCTCGATGCAGTGCCCGCCGAGATTGGTCATCAGCCGCGCGAGCGCCTCGTCGTCGAAGCCGTCGACGAGCGCACGGACGTGCGGACGGTCGCCGATGTCGCGCAACAGCCGCTCGCGCCACGCCGCTCCGCCCTGGAAGGTGAGCACGGCGAAATCGGCGTTGGGGCACGAGTCGATCCACTGCTCGAGCACCGCGCCGCCGGGCCGGGCGAACGCCTCCCGCTGCCGCCTGCCGTGTTTCAGCGTGACGACGCGCCAGCCGCACGTCTCGAAGATGTCGTCGAAGCGGTCGAACATCCGGTCGGCGGTGGTGGCGTCCAACGACTGGCGGTTATAGTCGACGATCCACCAGCAGTTGCGCACGTCGTGCTTGAACGCCTCGATCAGGCATTCGTAGATATTGCCCTCGTCGAGCTCGGCGTCGCCCATCAGCGCGATCATGCGCCCCGCGTCCTGCTCGCGCAGCTGGCCGTGGGCGATCAGGTAATCCTGCACGAGGCTGGTGAAGGCGGTGATCGCCACGCCGAGCCCGACCGAGCCGGTCGAGAAGTCGACCGGGATGACGTCCTTCGTCCGGCTCGGATAGCTCTGGACGCCACCCAGTCCGCGGAACCGCTGCATCCGCTCGAGCGACTGGTTGCCCAGCAGATAGTGGATCGCATGCAGCACGGGCCCGGCATGCGGCTTGACCGCCACCTTGTCGTTCGGGCGCAGCGCGTGGAAATAAAGCGCGGCCATGATCGCCGTGATCGACGCGCAGCTCGCCTGGTGTCCGCCGACCTTCAGCCCATCGCGCTTGTCGCGGAGATGGTTCGCATTGTGGATCATCCACGACGACAGCCACAAGAGCCGCGTATCGAGCTGCTCGAGCGCGCTCACAATGTCCCGACGATCCGCCGTAATCTCCACCTTTTATCCTTTATGCTCGACCGCCGGACTGCGCCGCGAAGGCCCGAGGCGCGTGCCTAGGCGGTCGCCAGCCGTGCCGAATGACCGCGCACGAACTCGCCCATGAACAGGCGGCGCTCGGCGGGCTGGTCGGCATCCTCGACGCGTTCGAGCAGCATCGTCACCGCCGCCTTGACCATCCGCTCCACCGGCTGCCGGATGGTGCTGAGCCGGTATGCTCCCCATTCCGCGGGGCCGACGCCGTCGAAGCCGACGATCGAGATGTCCTCGGGAACGCGCAGCCCCTGGTCGCGCGCCGCGTCGATGGCACCGATCGCCATCAGGTCGTTGGCGCAGACGACGGCGTCCAGCGTGCCGGTCTCGACGATGAGCCGGTCGAATGCGTCGCGGCCGCTGGCATGGTCGTAGGTGCCGCGCACCACCGCCAGCGCCGGCACGCCCGCGGTGTCGAGCCGGTCAAGCGTGCCGCGCAGCCGCTCGGCCCCGACATGGCTGTTCGCCAGCCCGGCGATGACGCCGAAACGGCGGTGGCCGGCAGCGAGCAGGCCGTCGACCAGGATCGCCGCGCCACGGACCGAATCGCAGCAGACCGAGCCGACCGAGCCGACATCGGAGATCCGGTTATACAGGATCAGCGGCACACCATGATCGTTGAACTGGAGAACCTGATCGTCGGACAGCCGGGCGATGGCGATGGCACCGTCGACCTTGAAGCGCCAGACCTGCTCGAGCGCGTCGGCGGGAACGAGGTTGCTCTCCAGCGCGAACAGCAACCCGCGCATGCCGTGCTGCGCCAGCCGCGCGGTCAGCGCCGACAGCATCTCGGGATAGGTCAGGTTGGTGATGTTGGAGATGAGGATCGCGACGAGGTTCGAACGCCGCGTCGTCAGGCTCTGCGCCAGCGCGTTGGGATGGTAGCCGAGTTCCGCCGCCGCGCTGAGCACGCGGTCGCGCATCTTCGGGCTTATCGTGCAACCGGGACGGAACGAGCGCGATACCGACGACTGCGACACGCCGGCGCGGCGCGCGACGTCGTAGCAGGTGGCGGCGCGCTTGGGCGATGCGGGCTTGGACATGGCGCTCACCCTAGCGCCTCGTCACCGTCTCGGGAATGCGCAGCCAGACCAGCGCCGCGACGATAAAGCAGCCGCTGGCCAGCGTCATGCCGACGGTCAGGCCGAAGCGGTCGGCAACCTGCGCGGTGATCAGCGGCGCGAAGAAGCTGATGATCCGCCCCCAGTTGAAGATCGACGCGGCAGTCGAGCGCAGGTGCGGCGGATAGAGCTCGGTCAGCCACGGTCCCCACACCACGCTCGACGAGATCGCGAAGCCATAGGCAAAGCCCGAAGCGGCGAGCAGCGGCACCGAGGACGGCGCGCGCAGATAGGCGAGCACGATGGCCGCGGCGATCAGGAAGCCGATCGCTCCGATCCGCCGTCCATAGCGGTCCGCCAGCCAGCCCCACGCGAACCCGCCGAGGCAGCTGCCCCAGAACTGCCACGACACGATGGTGCCGATGGCGATGCCGTCGAAACCGCGCGACTCCTTCAGATACGTGGTCACCCAGCCGGTGAAGGCCTGATAGGCGAAGAAGTTCAGGCCGCACATCAGCACCAGCATCATCGTCTGGCGGCGGACGGCCGGCGTGAACAGCTCGACGATCGGCAGCTTCGAGATCGCGGCGCCGGGCCGGGCGCCGCCGTAGGGGATGATCGTGCGGTCGTCGGGCATGACCAGCAGCGCGATCGCGGACAGCAGCGCCGGCACCACGCCGACGTAGAGCAGGATCCGCCAGTCGTGGTCGAGCACCAGCGCCGCGCACGCCCCGAGCACCGCCACCGCGGCATTGTAGACGCCGAGCGCGACGCCGGCGAGCCGCCCCCGGATATGCGGCGGGAACAACGTCACATAGATGCCGACGGTGATCGGATACATCGTGCCGGTGAAGTAACCTAGGGCGAAGCGCTGCACGATCAGTTGCGGATAGGTCCGGACAAAGGCACCCGCGACGAGCAGCAATCCGAAGCTGAACATCACCACGACCAGCGCATTGCGCCGCCCGAAGCGGTCGGCCAACTGCCCGTTGATCACCGCGCCGCACAGCGCGCCGGCCGCCATCGCGCTGTACATCGACCCTGCTTGCGTACGGGTCAGGTGCAGGCTCTCGGCAATGTACGGGCGCAGGATGTCGACCGTGTTCCAAGTCCAGGCGTAGCAGAAATAGCCGCTGAGCAGGAAGGCGAAGGCGGCGACACGGCGCGCCAGCGGCAGCGATTCGGCCGTACGCCAGCGGTCGGGCAGGGCCTCGTTCACCCGCGGTAGGGCACGGGCGCAAGCTCCGCCATGCGTGCGAACACGTCGACGCCGAACTGGTTCAGCAGGTCGGGAATGTCGATGAATACCCAGTTCTCGGCAAGCGCCGCGCCGTCGCGCCGCCAGAAGTCCATGATCCGCATGGTGATGCGCTTGTCCGTCGGCGGCGACCCGAGCCAGCCGCCGCCGCTGTGCGTTGCGCGAATGCTCGGCCAGCCGGTCGAGGCGACATAGCTGCGCTCGCCGATGCGGCACTTGTGGTCACCGCCCTTGCGGTCGGGGAACGCCTTCAGGAACGGTCCCTGGTGGCCGCGTTCATAATCGGCATGGCCACGGAATGTCCCGATCGGGGCGGGGCCGAACCACCAGAAATCGGGCGCCCAGAAATCGACCATGCGCATGCTCGGCAGGTTCGCGCCGTCGTAGCGCATCAGTCCGGCAATCATCGCTTCGACGAGGTCGAGGCTGGCGCGTGCTTCCGCCTCGCCACCGCCGGCCATGACGACCCCGTCGCGGGTGCGCGGGCCGGGAACGACGAGATGCGGCCCCAACGGCCGGGCGAGAGGCCAGACGCCGGCCTGCATCATCAGCCCGGGAAGGTCGAGGATCAGGTAGGTCTCCGCCATCGCCGCCCCGAGCCAGCGGTCGAAGCGGCCGAAGCGCAGGAAGGCGGGCAGGCCGGTCGACGGGATGCCGAACAGCGGTGCCGTGAACAGGCCGGCGACATGCCCGGTGCTCGCGGTCCATTCGCCGCCGGCGAACGATCCCGACACGAGGATGTCGAGCCGCTCCTCGATTTGCGGGAACGCCGCCAGAAGCGGGCCGAGCAGAGCGTCTCGCCAAGCCTCCCGCCCGGTGGTGTCGTCGAGCGGGCGACAGCCGTGAAGGATATAGTCCGCCGCCAAGGGCGCGGCCGTCCGTCCTGCCGCGTCGAGGGTTGCTGTCAGCCGCAGCGCCTTGATGTCGGTTGTCAAACAATCCTCCTGCCGTCGCATCGCCATATTGATTTCGGATGCAGTCGGCGTAAAGCGCCAAATGCGGTTGCGAGTGCGAGGGCGGTGTTGATTGCGGGACCAGAACCGATCGAAGGGTCGGCGTACGGGCAGGCGGTGCCGGGAGTCGCCGGCCGCGACATCGCCGAATTGCTCGCGCCGACAGGACCGCGGCGGCAGCTGCTCGATGGCTTCGACGCCGACTATCTCGATATCGTCGACTATATCGTCCGCTGCACGCATCGCATCTGGGAGCAGAAGGACGTCGGGCTGATCGCCACCCACTACGGGGACGACTGCGCGATGCACTTGATGACCGGGCCGAGCGTCGGGGTCGACGCGATCGTCGCCAACACGACTGCAACGCTCGCGGCGTTTCCCGATCGCACGCTGGTTGCCGAGGCGGTGATCTGGAGCGACGTTGGCGGCGGCGCCTATCTGACGTCGCACCGCATCACCAGCGCCGGCACCAACCTCGGCGTGTCGGAGTTCGGACCGGCGACCGGCCGGCGCGTCAGCTATACGACGATCGCGGAGTGCATCTGCATCCGGAACCGTATCGTCGAGGAGTGGCTGGTCCGCGACAACAGCGCGCTGGTGCTCGGCCTGGGCCTCAGCCCGCTCGCCGTTGCCCGTGCTCAGGCAGCAGCGGACCCGCCCGGTCCGGCAAGCTGGCGCCAGCAGCTCATGGCGGCAATCCGCGACCTGCCGGCGACGCCCTTCCCGTCGCAGTCACTGCCCGACGCGATGCAAGAACCCGAAGCTTTCGCCCGCGCCGTCGTCGACACGGTGTGGAATCACCGGCGCTTCGGGCATGTTCGGCAAGCGTACGACCCGGCGGCACGATGGCAGGGGCCCGGCGATCGCCGCCTGTTCGGCCATGGCGAGATCACCGGCTGGATCATCGCGCTGATCGCCAGCTTTCCCGACGCGCGCTTCGCGGTCGAGCATGTCGGCGTGTCCGACGCCGCCGACGGCCATGATGTCTCGGTGCGCTGGGCCATGGCGGGGACGCACGACGGCATCGCCCTTTACGGTCCGGCGACGGGCCGGCAGGCGTATATCCTCGGCATCACGCACTGGCGGGTCGCTGCCGGCGTGATCGTCGACGAGGTTACCGTGTTCGACGAGATCGCGCTTCTGCGCCAGCTCCAGGGCGGCCTGTGAGCGCGCTGGCTGAACTCGAGGTCGCGGTCCGGACGCACCGTGCCTTCGACCGGATCGACACCGCGTATCTCCACCGCGCTGTCCGCGAGGACGGGTTCGGCCTGGTGCGCGGCCGCGACGCCATTCGCGCTGCGGCGATCGCGGCGCTCGCGGATGAAGGTCACGGCGCGGTCGAGATCGTCCATGATGTCGGTGACATGGTCGTTTTCAGGGCCGCCGGCGGCTGGCGTGGCCACCACTGGGTGTGGCGCGAGGGCGAGCGGATCCTCCGCGAGACATTGATCGTCGACGGCGTCGTCCGTGCTCGGAGCCTCGGTCGCGATGTCGACGCCGAGGCCCTGCGGCTGGGCCGTGCGAACCGTTCGCATGCGCCGCTTGGCGAACTCGACGCCGGTCGCGGCCAGTGTGCAGCCGTCGCGGCGGTGCTGCCTCACGCTTTTCCGGCGGCCGCGCGCCCGCTCGCCGAGGCGCTGCACGATGTCTGGAACCGGCGCGCCCTGGGCGGCGTCGCGGCGCACGACTGGCAGGGTCCCGACGGCCGTCACGGCAACGCCGCTGAACATGCGGATTGGCTCGTGCACATCCTGACCCTCCTGCCCGACGCGGTGTTGCTGTTCGAGCGCGGCCTCGTGGCGAGCGATCGTGTGGCGCTGCTTTGGCGCCTGCACGGCCACACCTCCGGGGTTCGTGTGCGCGTTCCCGGCAGCACGGTCTTCGTGCTCGACCGCGGCGTCGTCGTCGGTGAGGAGACGATGCTCGATTCGCTCGCAATCGCCGCCCAATTGCATCGACCGATGATCGAGTACGGCGCTTGAACTGACTTCGGATGCCCGGCGACTTTCGTACGATCTTCACGCGAGACCGCGCTGTGCTTCACAAATCGATCTTATACCTGTGCCCGTCGAGCAACACGGAATCATCCGCTGCGCGGCAGGCGGCGATCTCTACGAATTCTTCTTGCATCCGAAATCATTCTGCAAGATTGCGGTGATCGGGAACAAGGGGACGGCGATGCCGACGCGCAACAATACGGGTACGGCTCGGTTGCTGATGAGCGCCGCGGGTATCGCGCTTGCCGTGGCCGGCCCGGCTATGGCCCAGACCAATGCCGCCGTTCCCGAGGCCGCGACGGCCGGACCGACCGGCGGCATCGACGAGATCGTCGTCACCGCCCAGCGCCGCGCCGAGCGGCTGCAGGACGTCCCGATCTCGATCAGCGCCTTCAACCAGGCCGAGCTGCGCCGCAGCGACACCAACGACCTGAGCCGCCTGACCAACATGACGGCGGGCTTCAACTTCGGCAAGTCGGGTTTCGATGCGCGCCCCGCCATCCGCGGCGTGCGCACCGAAAACGTCGCCGGCAACGGCGATCCGACGATCGGCTTCTATGTCGACGATATTTACCAGAGCCGTTCGGTCCAGGCCGGGCAGCCTTTCGTCGATGTCCAGCGTGTCGAGGTCCAGCGCGGCCCGCAGGGGACGTTGTTCGGCCGCAACACCTACGGCGGCGCGATCTCGGTGATCACCGCCGTGCCGGGATCCGAGCCCGATTTCGGCATCGAGGGTATCTACGGCAATTATGATCGCCGGCAGGTCCAGGGCTTCGTCAGCGTGCCGTTGACCGACACCTTCGGTATCCGCATCGCCGCCGACTATGAAAAGCGCGACGGCTTCGTGAAGAACATCGCGGTCAACGGCAACGACCTGTACGACAAGGACACGCAGTTCGTCCGCGGCACCGCGCGCTGGGCACCGACGTCCGAGCTCGAGGTCGTCGTTCGCGGCAACTACTGGCACGAAGGCGGCAATGGCGGCCAGGCGTTCGGCTACAAGCCGGCCGGCATTCTCTACGATCCCGTCAACCTGCGCCGGTCACTGACGACGGGAACCTTCGTGCCCTATGTCAACAGCGTCCCGCTCGACGGCATTCCCGACATCAACGGCATCGATATCGGCACCCGCGTCGATCCGAACCCTTATACCACGCAGACCCAGCTGCCGTCGAAGGCCAAGCTCGACCAATATGCCGGCTCGGGCCAGATCCGCTGGCAGAACGATGACATCTTCCTGCGTTCGATCACCAGTTACCAGAAGTTCGACTATTACTCGAATGCCGGCGATGTCGTCGGCGTCTCCGCGACCCGGTCGGTGCAGAACCGCAGCAGCGACGCGTTCAGCCAGGAATTACAGATCGGCGGCTCGCAGACCAAGCCGCTGCAGTGGATCGCGGGCCTGTTCTATTTCAACGACAAGGTCGTCGATGAATTCCGCTCCGAGCGCACCGACCTCAACGACGGTTTCAACGGCAGCGGCTTTCCGAACACGGCCAAGGTCAGGTCCTACGCCGGTTACGCGCAGGCGTCGTACTTCGTCACCGATGCCTTCCGCCTGACCGCCGGCGGCCGCTACACGATCGACGACAAGGACTTCGCATCGCAGGGCATCACGATCATCAAGGGCGTCGACACGATCACGCCGAACTCGACCTTCGCGGGTGGCAAGAAGTTCAAGAAATTCACGTGGCGGGCGGGTGCGGATTATTTCGTACGGCCCGAGAACATGATCTACGGCAATGTCTCGAAGGGCTTCCGCTCGGGCGGGTTCAACGGCGCGGCGTTCACCAACCCGCTGATCCCGTTCTCGTTCGATCCGGAGACCGTGACCGCCTATGAGGTCGGCGCGAAGAACCGGTTCCTCGACGACCGCGTCCAGCTCAACCTCGCCGCCTATTACAACGACTTCCGCGGCCTCCAGATCCAGAACGGCTTCCTGTCGGGGACACCGCCGGTGCTGCTGTCGACGATCCGCAACGCCGGCAAGGCCTATGCCCGTGGTGTCGAGATCGAGGCGGTGGTCAGGCCGGTCGCGCAACTGACGGTGAATATCACCGCGGCGTTCGTGAAGACCAAATATCAGGACTATGACACGACCCGCCCCGGCGGTTATGCGGTGCCGCCGGGCGAAAGCCCGATCATCAGCCTTGCCGGCAACCAGATCCCGTACACGCCGGCGTCAAAGGTCACTGTCGGCGGGCGCTATGATTTCGTCACGGCCATCGGCACCTTCACCCCGTCGGCGAACATCGTCATGTCGGGCAAATACTACAACACCGACTATAATACCGTGATCGACGTCCAGCGTTCGTTCGAGAAGCTCGACCTCCGTCTGGCGTGGCTGGCCAAAGGCGACCATCTCGGGGTCGACCTGTTCGTCAACAATGTCGCCAATGTCGCCGTCGCCAACCGCGGCGTGTTCGGCAGCCAGGGTCTCAACAAGAGCTTCGAGGAACCGCGCTTCTACGGCGTCCGGCTCAGCATCCGGAAATAGTCGACCCGGCGCGTGCCTTACGCCTGCCGCCCGCTCTCGGGGCTGAAGCCGCGATAGAGCACGCCGGTCTTCAGCGTCTCGGGCAGCGTCGCCCAGATGATCGCGCCGAAGAGGAAGGTCGCCGGAGCCAGCGCCATGCCGACGGCGAGCGAGCTGTGCGCCGCGACGACGGTGACGATCACCGGCGCGAACAGCGACACGATATGTCCGCCGTGGAATAGGCTGGTGCCCATCGGCCGAAGCCTGACCGGGAACAGCTCGGCGAAATAGGCCGCCCAGATGTTGGTGCACGACAGGCTGATCGCGTAACCGAGCTCGAGCGCGACCAGCACCGGCGTCGACACCGGTGCGACCAGGAAGACGAGCGTGAACACCGCTGCCAGCGCGAAGCCGACGGCGTTGACGCGGCGCCCGTAGCGATCGGCCAGCCAGCCCCACATCAGGCTGCCGAGAAGCGTGCCCGCGCCGTCGATGCCGACGAACAGTCCGGTGACTTCGGCGCTGAAATGCCGGACGCTGGTCAGGTAGGTGGTGATGAACCCCGAGTAGAATTGATACGCGCTGAAGTTCAGCCCGGCGAGCAGCAGGCAGGCGAGCGTCAGCCACAGCCGCTTGCCGGACAGCATTTCGGCCCAGCTACCGCGCACGTCGTTGGCCTCGTCCGCGCTGTCGCCGTCGCCGTAGACGTCGATCGCGCGGTCGCTCGGCAGGAACAGCAGCCCCAGGACGGCCGCGATCGCCGGGGCGGCCGCGCCGATCCGGACGAGCCCACGCCAGCCGTCCTCGCCGAACGTCGCGCCGAGGCTGCCGATCGACAGCAGCGCCACCGAGAACATCGCCATGTTGATCGACAGCAGCCGGCCGCGGATGTGCGGCGGGAACAGGTTCGCCAGCATCGTCGTCGAAGCGGTGTAGGTCCCGGTGAGCGTCATCCCGATCAGGAAGCGGATCGCCAGCCAGACGCGGTAGTCGACGATCGCCTCGTTGAGCACGGTCAGTGCCGCCAGCGCCGCCAGCGCCACGATCAGCACCGGCCTGCTGCCGAACCGGCTGACGAGCACCGGCACGACGAAGCTGGCGAAGATCACTCCCGCTCCTTGCGCCGTGTAGAGCCACGCCGTGTCGGCGAGCGTCATGCCGCCGTGGCGGGTCAGGAACGGCCGGATATAGTCGATCAGGATGAAGTTGTAGTTATAGGCGAGGCTGGCGAACAGCAGGATGGCGTAGATCGCCACCTGCTCGCGCCGCGGCAGCGACGCCGCCGAACGCCGCACCGGCCCGCTGCTCACCTCGCCGCGGCGAGCACGGCGACGCCGAAGCGGTCGAGCGTGATACTCTGCGTCGTCCCGCCACCGAGCAGGTCGCGCATCGGACCCGGCAGCGCCAGCGTCCGCGGCTGCTCGCTCCAGTTGATCGCGACATAGTTGGTCCCGGTCTTGCCGCGCCGGACGTTGACCTCGACGCCTTCGGGCACGGCGAACGGCGGCACGACCCCTGCCTTGCCTGCCGCCCAGGCGATCGTGGCCGACAGCGCGGCTTCGTCGAGCCACGCTCCGACATAGGTGATCCGCCCCTTGCCGACGGCACGCGAGACGACTGCTGGCGCGCCGTCGAGCCAGCCGTCGGACTTGCCGTAGCGATACAGGACGTCGAGGTCGCTGGCCTCAGGTGTGAGGCGCTCGGCCCAGACCGATACCGTCGCCTTGCCCAGCGGACCGTCGAGGGCGATCGGGGCGATCGGCGGCTGCGTCATGTCGATACACACCCCCAGCGCCCCCGCCAGCGGTTCGAACTGGCCGGCACGGTTGAGGTTCGAATCCTCGTCCTTGGTCCCCGAGCGCGGGCCCACGACGAGATGTCCGCCATTGCGCACATAGGCGAGCAACGCCGCCGCCTTGGCCGGGTCGAGCAGGAACAGGTTCGGTGCCACGACCAGGCGGTATCGGGCCGCATCTTCGACGCCCTTATGGACATCGACGCCGGTGCTGACCGGGACGAGTGCGGCGCGATACTGGGTGAACAGCTTCCACACATCGTATTTATCGGTCTTGGGCTCGCGTTCGAGCGCCCACCGGTTGGGATAGTCGAACAGCATCAGCGTGTCGGCGACGATCGTCGTACCGCGCAGCGCCGGCCAAGCCTTCGCGATCTCGCGCCCCGTCTGCGCGATCTCGTCGTAGATCGGCCGCGGCCGACCACCCGCATCGACGACCGAGCCGTGGAAGGTCTCGGACCCGTTGATCGGCGCGCGCCAGACCCAATAGGCATACCCGTCGGTCCCGTGGCCGATCGCCTGCCACGCCATCGCGCGGGTCTCGCCCTTCAGCTGGAAATAGCTTGGAACGCCGCCCGACTGCGAGCCGGCGGCGGTTTCGAGTACCCACGGCGCGCGCTTGAGGAAGCCGCGATACATGTCGTGCTGCATCGCGCCGTCGGCCGGGATCATCACCGGCTCTTCGAAATACCAGTCCCAGCCGACGAAATCGAGCGCCGGCGCGGGCGTGCTGAAGTCGAAATTATCGTATTTCGCCACGACATTGGTCGTCAGCAGCTTGTCCGGCCCGAGATAGGGCCGCATCGCGTCGATCTGGTCCTGCTGGTACTCGGCCCAGATATCGCCGGTGAAGCGCAGCCAGTCGATCCACAGCGCCGGCATCGCCCAGCGGCGCGGGATCGTGATCTGGCTCCAGTCGTCGTACTTCAGGCTCCAGTATCTCGTATAGTGGCGCTCGTTCAACGCCGCGATGGTGCCGTAGCGCGCTTTCATCCAGCCGCGGAACCGCTCCTGCATGGCGGGGTCCAGCGTCTCGCGGCCGAACTCGTTGTCGATCTGGAAGCCGATCACGGCCGGGTCGCGGCCGTAGCGCTCGGCGAGTCTCGCGGCGATGCCCTTGGCCAGATGGCGATAGCGCGGGCTCGACACCGAGAACTGCCGCCGCCAGCCGTGGAAGGCGGGCTTCCCGGCCTCGTCGACCGCGAGCACCTCGGGGTATTTGCTGGTCAGCCACGCCGGCGGAGCCGCGGTCGGGGTGCCCAGCACGATACGCAGGCCCCTCGCCTTGGCCATCGCCATCGCCCGGTCGAGCCAGACGAAGTCATAAACGCCCTCGCGCGGCTCCATGTCGACCCAGGCGAACTCCGCCATCCGTACGAAGGTCACGTGCGCCTTGACCATCAGGTCGAGCTCGGCCGCCCACTCGGTTTCCGGATAGGCCTCCGGGTACCAGGAGACGCCATAGGGGAAGACCTGCTGCGCCGCCGGCACCGGCCGAAGCGGTGCGGCGGCAGCGGCAGTCGCGGCGAACGCCAATGCAGCGAAGACCGTCGTCGTAATCGCCCGCATTGTCATTCGCCTGCCTTGCTGCTGCCTGTCGGGCTACCCTAGCGATACTTGACGCCAAGTCGCAGGCCATAGAAGCGCGGCTGCTCATAGCTGGTGATCAGACTCGCCGAGCCGAACGCGCCGTAGTTGAGCACGGCCTTGTTGGTCAGGTTGGTGACGAAGCCTTCGACCGAGAAACGGTCGTCTTCCGACGTCCAGCCGAGCGAGGCATCGGCCTGGACATAGGACTTCTGGCGATCGATCGGCGTGTTGTAGTCGGTGTTGTAGAAGTGCGACGAGAACAGCGCGTTCGCCTGTGGCGTGATCGTGCCGAAGCCGGCGATCTTGATGTCATAGGCGGCACCGAGCGTGAACTTGGACTTGGGCGTATGCGGGATTTCGTTGCCGCTAAGATCCTGCAACTGGTTGTTATAGAAGCGCGACGGTCGCCCGAAGTAGCTGAAGTCCTTGAACTTGGCGTTGACGAAGTTGGCGGTGGCGTTGAGCGTCAGTTCGGCCACCGGCTTCCAGACGCCCTCGACTTCGATGCCGTAGGCGCGCGCGCTGCCGGCGTTCAGCACCGCCGAAATCACCGACGTGCTGGGGGCGGGCAGCGGAAACTGGCTTTGCTCCTGCAGGTTCTTGAAGTCATTGTAGTAGGCCGAGACGTTGAGCTGGATGCGGCCGTCGTCGAAGCGATTCTTCGAGCCGATCTCATAGGCGGTGACGCGCTCCAGGTCGAAAGTCGGCGAAAGGTCGGGCACGGTGAGCGCGGCGACGTTGAAGCCGCCGGAGCGGAAGCCGGTCGAGACGCTGGCGTAAAGCAGATTGTCCGGGGCGACCTGATAGTCCGCCCCCAGCCGCCAAGTGAAGCGCTTGAACTTGGCGCTGTCGTCGGCCGTGCCGTAATCGCTGAACGTGTCGAACGAGGCGGCGCTGATGCCCTTCTTGTCGACCGTATAGCGGCCGCCGGCGGTCAGGCGCAGCTGGTCCGTGACGTTGTACGACGCCTGCGCATAGGCGGCATAGCTGTTGGTCCGCTCGTTGTTCGGCGCGAAGAAGTCGTAACCGGGCGAGAACAGCGAGAAGGCATCGAAGTAACGGTCGCGGAAATAATAGAGTCCGACGATCCACTGGAATGGCTTGGTCTGGACGCTGCCGATCTGGAATTCCTGGGTGAACGTCTTGGTGTTGCGGTCCTGGGTATATTCCGTATCCGGCGACCCGATCGGCTCGCCGGTGTTGCTCAGATATTTGAAGTCCTGGTAGCTGGTGATCGAGCGCACGAAGATGCCGTCGTTCGACCATTTGACTTGCGCGTTCGCCGCATATTCGTTGAGGCGCGCGCGCGGCTTGAACGACGATTCCCACTGATACGCGCCGGTCGACAGCTGGCGACCGACGTCGAAGCCGTTGACGTCGGCGACGCCGTCCTTGTTGGCGGTGTAGAAGAACAACGGCGTGCCGCTCAGGCTGCCGAGGCCGGTGGCGGGATCGACGATCAGGCCGCCCTGCTTGTAGCCGTAGGCACCCGCACCCGTGCCGCCTTCGTGCCAGTAGGTGGCGCGCAAGCTGATCTCGAGACTGCCGGTCGGTGTCCAGCGCGCTGTGCCGCGCACGTAGCGGGTCTTGCGGTCGTAGATATCGTTGCCGGGCACGACCACGTTCTTCACATAGGCGTCGCGGTCCTCGTAAAGCCCGGCGATGCGGATCCCGAACGTATCGCCGATCGGCACGCTGAGATAGGCTTTGCCCTGCACCCGGTCGTAGTTGCCGTAGATGAAGCCGGCGCCCGCTTCGAGGTCCTTGCCCGGCAGCGCGTTGACGACCGAGATCGCGCCGCCGAACGTGTTGCGCCCGAACAGCGTGCCCTGCGGCCCGCGCGCCAGCTCGACCCGCGCGACGTCGACGAACGGCTGCGATGCCTGGACGGCGAGGCTCTGATAGACGTCGTCGACGTAAAAGCCGACCGTCGTGTCGCCGTTGCCGTCGACCGCGTCGGTGCGGACGCCGCGGATGGCGGGGCGGGTGTCGAAGCCCGATTGTCCGAAATTGAATCCCGGGGTGAACTGCGCCAGTCGGCCGATGTCGCGGACGTCGCCCTTGGTCAGTGCGTCCTGCGAGAAGGCGGTGATCGCGATCGGCACTTCCTGCAGCCGCTCCTCACGCCGCTGGGCGGTGACGACGATGTCGTCGACGCCGGCGCTGTCCGCGGCGACCTGTGTGCCGGCCGGGGCGGCGGCGGGGTCCGATTGGGCAAAGGCAGGCGCGGCGATCGCCGACAGCGATCCGGTCAGCAGCAGTACGGTGTGACGTGTCTTCATCGCTATTCCTTTTCCCCGAAAGCGCGGTCGTCAGATCGGCTCGCTCGCCATGAGCTGCTGAAGCAGGTCGAATTCGTTGAACATCATCCACTCCTCGTGGACGCGGCCGGCCCTGATGCGGTACTGGCTGAGGCCCCAGATGCGGACCTGGCGGCCGGTCGGCTGGCCATAGACGCCGAAGCCGCGGTGCGTACCGACCGCCGACCAGCGGAGCGAGGCGAGATAGCCGTCGGCCTCGTTGCCCATCCAGTAGATCTCGTCGACCTGTGTCGCGATGTCCGGGAACATCGCGATCAGGCTGAGGATGAAGCTCTTGTACGAGGCGAGTCCGCGCAGCTCGCGGTCGGTCGGGCCGTGGAAGATCAGCTTGGGGTCGTAGACGCGGTCGAGCGCGGCCATGTTGCGCCAGTTCCAGGCATAGTGGTGGGCGCGGCGGAGTTCGCCTTCGACATCGAAACCCGGCGTGTCCGACACGCTGAGGTGGAGCGGCTTGCCCTGACCCTGCAGGCGGGTGCCTTCGGAGGCGTTGACGCGCGGGCCGGGCTCGCGGACGCGAGCATCGCCGAACTCGCGGGCTTTCGCGAACAGGTCGAACCCCATCTGCTGGAGCATCGACGACTGGTTGTAGATGACCCACTCCTCGTGGATCTCGTTGGCCTCGGCGAGGCAGTTGGCGATGCACCAGACGTTGATGCGCCTGCCGGTCGGCGGCCCGAAGCGGCTGTAGCCGGTGTTCGTGCCGGTGATCACCGTGCGGTGCGAGGTAAAGAAACCGGTCTCCTCGTTGCCCGCCCAGATGATCTCGTCGGCATAAAGGCGGATGTCGGGAAAGGCGTTCACCGTGTGGACGGTGTCGGCGACGATCTTGTCGCGGCCGTACTGTAGGCCGGCATCATCCTGCACCCGGCAGTTGTGCCGATAGGTGTCGTAGATGTAGCCGATGTCTTTTTCTTCCCAAATCCGGTGCGTAATCCGGACGATATAGTCGATGATGTCGGTGTATTGATCCTCGAAGCCGCGCATCGGCTGGCGGCGCTGGGTGCCTGGGTTGGCCAGCCAGGCATCGGTGCCGCCCTTTATCGATTCCCCGAGTGAGATCGCATAATCGCCGGGCATCAATGACGCCGGGATGCGCATCGCTCCTTGAAGGACCTCGTTGGCCAGCCGCGAAGCCGGAGCGGCATGCAGGCGCGACGCAGTGCCGGCGTCTATGTCTGCTTGGTTTGCGCTCGACGATTGTCGTTCCAACGCTCGTCTCCCAGAGGCAATCTATTTTTCCAGTTCCGGGAGAAATAAGTCATGTCAGTGGCGTCTTAGCAAGCGGCCGATCGACTATTTCGGAGCGTGTCACATCGAAGACACAGGTACACGAGCGCCGATGGTGTGCGCCGTCGGCGTGTGTCTCGCCGTTAATTGGAAAACGCCGTCAGGCGGCGCGGCTGGTGATCATTCGTGCCGATACGCGGCGGGCGGGTCGCTCGAGTCGCGCCGTGCACCCCTCGATCAGCTCGCCGCCGAACAGGCGGATCTCGGCGGGCCGGCCGGGCCGCTCGATACGATCGAGCAGCAGGTCGATCGCCGTCGTTGCCAGTCTATGCAGCGGCTGGCGCATCGTCGTGAGGTCGTAGGACGGAAGCCGCGCCGTCTGGGTGCCGTCGATGCCGACCACCGATAGGTCGCGTGGAATGCGAACGGCGAGATCGCCGGCCCGGTCGAGCGCGCCGATCGCCATCGCGTCGTTGACCGCGATGATCGCCGACGGCCGCGGTTTCATTCGCGCGAACAGCCGGTCGAGCGCTGCCGCGCCGCTGGCATAGCTATAGTCGCCTTGGACGACCTCGATGGTCAACGCACGTCCCTTGCGCAGCGTCGCCACGGCACCCGCGGCACGCTCGACGCCGACCAGCGAATCCTCCGGGCTGGCAATGATGCCGAAGCGGCGGTGGCCGCCTTCGAGCAGCAGCGCCGCCAGCGTGTGGCCGCAGGCGGCATGATCACAGCTGACCGAGTCGACGGTCGGCCCCTGGGCGTGGCAGTTGTAGAGGAGTAGCGGCACGCGGCGCAGCGCGGCACGGGCGATTTCGCCTTCTGACGGACGAACCGCGGCGATGATGCCGGCGACTGGTTCGCGGGCGACCTCCGCCATCGCCTCGTCGGCCCCGCTCTCATGGTCGACCATCTTGAGCAGGAAATCGAGCCCGCGGACGTGCAGCGCACCGGCCAGCTCCGGCAGCAGCTCGGGGTATGCCAGCAGCGTCGCCCGCGCGATGATCAGCGCAACGAGACGGGATGAAGGGTCAGTCATCGAGCAAGACGCGCTTTCCGGTGCAGTTGCGCCCGACATTGCACTCCGGCAGCAATCCAGGTCAACGCGCCGCGATCAGAACGGCACGATCACGAAGCCCATCACCGCCAGCCGCTGCTCGATGATCGCCAGCGCGGCAGGATCGGCGACTTCGACCTCGACCTCGACACGCACCGATTTCGCGCCCGTGGACAGGAACGTGCGGTCGTGGACGACGCTGTTTATGTTGCCGCCCGCCTGGCCGATCTCGCTGCACAACAGGCCGAGCGTGCCGGCGGTGTCGGGCGCATCGATGCGCAGGCGGACCAGCCGTTTTTCGGCGACCAGCTGGCGTTGCAGGACGGCGGTCAGGACGCGGATGTCGATGTTTCCACCGCATAGGACGAGCCCTATCCGGCGTCCGGCAAAGCGCTGCGGTGCGGCCAGGACGGCCGCGAGCCCGGCGGCACCGGCGCCCTCGCAAACGGTCTTCTCGATCTGCAGCAGCAGCGAGATCGCCGTCTCGATCTGGCCTTCGCCGACCACCACGACATCGTCGACATGAGCTTTGGCGTGAAGCGCCGTCCGGGCACCGGGCGTCGCGACCGCGATGCCTTCGGCGATCGACGGGCCGCCGGGAATGGCGCCGACGAAATGGCCAAGATGAGCCGCCATCGACGGGTAGCGTTCGCTCTGTACGCCGATGATCTCGGTGGCAGGCGAAACCGCACGGCTGACCGAAGCCATCCCGGCGATCAGGCCGCCGCCGCCGACCGCAACGACGAGCGCGTCGAAATCGTTTCGGACGCCGAGCATCTCGAGCGCCACGGTGCCTTGTCCGGCGATGATGGCATCGTCGTCGAACGGGTGGACGAGCGTCAGTCCGCGCTCTGCGACAAGGGCCGGCACCGCCGCCGATGCCTCGGCGAAGTCGCGTCCCAGCAGGATGACCTCGGCCCCGAAGTGACTGGTCCGCTGAACCTTCACGCTCGGTGTCGATAGCGGCATCACGATCGTCGCCGGAATGCCGAGCTTGCCGGCGTGATAGGCGACGCCTTGGGCATGGTTGCCCGCCGACACAGTGACGACGCCGCGCGTGCGCTGCTCCGCCGAGAGCGACAACAGCTTGTTGAGCGCCCCGCGCTGCTTGAAACTGCCCGTGAACTGGAGATTCTCGAACTTCAACCATAGTTCGGCGCCGGTCAGTTCCGACAAGGTCTCGGAATGGAGGAACGGCGTCCCGAGGATATGCCCCTTCAGCCTGGCCGCGGCAGCCTCGACGTCGGCCAGCGTGACCAATGCCATCAGGCGCGTCCCCGCCGTCGTTCCGCCAGATCCTGCGCGCGGCCCAGCAGATCATATCCCATCTGCATCAGCAGCTCGGGGATATCGATGAATATCCAGTTCTCGACCAGCCAGTCGCCGTCGCGCCGCCACCAGTCCATAACGCGGATGGTGATCGGCTTGCCGGTGGCGGGGATGCCGAACAGCTCGCGGCCGTTGTGGGTGCCGCGAATGCTCGGCCAGCCGGTCGAGGCGACATAGGCACCCTCGCCGAAGCGGGCGACATGGTTGCCGCCGCGGAAGTCGGGGAACGCCTCGTTCCAGGGGATTTCATGGAAGTCCATGAAACCCTTCAATCCGCGGGTGCTGCCGATGCCACCAGGACCGTACCACATCATATCGCGCGGCTCCCAGAAGCGGTCCATGTTCATCGTCGCATGGTCGACGCCGTCGAAGCCGAACATGCCCTCGAAGATCATGCGCTCCACGGCCGCGAGACTGCGGGTGCCCTCGGCCGGATCCTGTGCGTCGAGCATGACGCCGTCGCGGGTCGCCGGACCGGGGCAATAGCCTTCGATGCCGCGCGCCGGGGGCAGCGGATTGACCCCCGCCTGCCGCATCAGGTCGATCACGTCGAGAATGACATAGGCGTCGACGATGCGACCGCCCTCGATCTTGTAGAACTCGCCGTAGCGCAGGTACGCCCAGCCGCCATGCGCCGGCAACCCGAGCCAGTCGCGGGCGAAGCTGCCGTAATAATATCCCGTCGCGGAAATCCAGTCGGCATCGTTGAAGCGCCCTGCCATGACGATGTCGTCGCGCCGCTCCATGTCCGGGAACGCGTGCCTCAACGGCGCCCACAGCCGGTCGACGATCTCGCCGAGGCCGTGCATCTGATCGATCGGGTGCGAGACGATATAAGCGGCGTCCTCGGCGAAGATCGTACGCGCGACCGCGGCCATGTCGGCGACCGGCGCGCGGGCGAGGGCGTTCAACCCGGCGATGATCCTGCGCTTGGTCTCGACGGGATGGTGATCGCGCACGATTTTTTCTCCGGAAACGGGAGAAAACTATCTTCCCAATGGCCCCGGGGCGCAAGGGGCTTGCAGGCCGGCCCGAGGCGCCGCCAGAGTGCGGACGATGCCGCCGCCCGATCTTACGCCCAACGTCCGCCCGACCTCCTATGACGTCGCGCGCCGCGCCGGCGTCTCGCAGTCGGCGGTGTCGCGCTGTTTTCGGACGGGCAGCAGCATCTCCGCCAAGACCCGCGCCCGCGTCGTCGCCGCGGCCGAGGCGCTCGGCTACGAGCCGAATGCCATGGCCTCGGGCCTGATCACCAAGCGCTCGAACATGATCGCCGTGCTGATCTCCAACCTGACCAACCTCTATTATCCCGAAGTGCTCGCGCAGCTGACCCGGCGGTTGTCGGACCGTGGCGTGCGGGTGCTGCTGTTCACGCTGGCGGCGGAGAGCGACATCGACGAGACGCTGGCGCAGGTCTGGCGCTACCGGGTCGACGGCGCGATCGTCGCGGCGCGGCTCGGTCCGGAGCAATTGCGCGCCTTCGCACGGCACCACGTGCCCGTCGTCCTCTACAATCGCCACGGAGGCGAGCCGGTGTCGAGCGTGCGCTGCGATTCCGACGACGGCGAGCGACGACTGGTCGACAGACTGTTCGACGCCGGCCATCGCTGTTTCGGCATCATCACCGGTCCCGAGGATTCGTTCGTCAGCCAGGAGCGTGTGCGCGCCGCCACCCGAAGGCTGACCGAACTCGCCCACCCGCCCGCGGTCGTGGCGGGCGCGTTCGACTATGACAGTGGCGACGCGGGCCTGCGCACGCTAATGGCGGCTACCCACGGCAAGCTCGACGCGCTGATCTGCGTCAACGACCTGATGGCGCTCGGCGCGATCGACGCGGCCCGCCTCAACCTCGGCAAGCGTGTGCCTGAGGATCTGTCGATCGTCGGCTTCGACGGCGTGGCGCCGGCCGGCTGGAGCAACTACAGGCTCACGACGATCCGGCAGCCCGCGGGGCGGATGACGGAGGCCGCCGTCGCCATGGTCCTCGGGCGCATCGACGATCCGTCGCTCAGCCCCGAGATTCGGATCTTCGCCGGCACGCTGATCGAAGGCGGCTCCGCGCGCCTCGATACGGTCTGAGGCTGGCAACGGCTGATCGAACCGGTTAATGACTGCCAATGCAAACCGGCGTCACCGCAGTCCTGCTGCCCGGCACGTTATGCGATGCACGGCTGTGGACGGCGGAGGTACGTGCGGCTCTGTCGGACGTGATGGTCGTCGACGCCGATGTGACGGAAGACGACACGATCGTCGCGATGGCGACACGTGCGCTCACGGTTCCGGGCCGACTGCTGCCGGTCGGATTTTCGATGGGCGGGATCGTTGCGCTCGAGATGGCACGGCAGGCGCCCGAGCGGATCGCCGCCATGGTCCTGGCCGACACGAACCCGGGCGCCGATCTGCCCGACCGCGCCGCCGTCCGGCCGCGGCAGCAGGCGCAGGCGCGTGCCGGTCGGCTCGCCGCGATCGTCGCCGACGAGCTGAAGCCTGCCTATCTCGCTGCCGCCAACCGCGACGATGCCGGGCTCCGGCGGCTGCTGTTCGACATGGCCACCGGGCTCGGCACCCAGGTGTTCTGCCGCCAGAGCGAAGCGCTGCGAACGCGGCGGGACAATGGCGCGGTTCT
This sequence comes from uncultured Sphingomonadaceae bacterium, assembly GCA_964250105.1. Lineage (GTDB taxonomy): Bacteria > Pseudomonadota > Alphaproteobacteria > Sphingomonadales > Sphingomonadaceae > Polymorphobacter_B. Next base: position 4,547 of record CAXUEV010000004.1, on the reverse strand, counting down.
CGACCGCTTTCCCGGCCCGGTGCTGCTGCTGGTTGGCGCCGAAGACGCATTGTGCCCGCCAGCCTGGCACGAAGCGATGGCGAGCCGGCTCGCCAGCCCGACACTCGCGGTCATCCACGGGGCCGGGCATATGCTGCCGCTCGAACGCCCGCATGATTTCGCCGCAGCGTTGGGCCGCTGGCTCGCCGCCTATCCGGAGCTGACCGCATGAGCCGCGTCTTCACCACGCACGTCGGCTCGCTGCCGCGGTCGAAGGCGGTCACCGATCTGGTCTTCGCGGCCGAGCGCGGCGAGTCGATCGATGTGGAGGTCTTCGACCGGGTGATCGACGACGCGGTCGACGACGCGGTAGCCCGGCAGGTTGCGGCGGGCATCGACATCGTCTCGGACGGCGAGATGTCGAAGATCAGCTATGCGACCTACATCAAGGACCGCATCACCGGCTTCGACGGCGACAGCGCGCGCACGCCGCCGGCCGACCTCGAGGATTTTCCGGGCTTCCTCGCCCGCCAGGCCGCGAGCGGCGGCACCCCGACCTATCGGCGACCGAAGTGCGTCGGCCCGGTCGCGCCCAAGACGCTGGCCCCGCTCGACGCCGATATCGCGCACATGCGGCGCGCGATGGCGGCGCACCCCCCGGCGGCGGGCGGCTTCATGAACGCCGCATCGCCCGGCGTCATCGCGCTGTTCCAGCCGAACGAGCATTACGCCACGCAGGACGAGTATCTCGAGGCGCTGGCGGAGGCGATGCGCCCCGAATACGAGGCCATTGTCGCCGCCGGGCTGATTCTCCAGCTCGACAGCCCCGATCTCGGACTTGGGCGGCACATGATGTACAAGGGCCGCAGCGACGCCGAGTATCTGACGCTGATCGGGTCCCATGTCGACGTGCTCAACCACGCGCTGCGGAACGTGCCCGCCGACCGGGTCAGGATGCATGTCTGCTGGGGCAATTACGAGGGGCCGCACACCCACGACGTCGAGATGGGCGTCATCCTGCCGACGCTGATGCGAGCCAAGCCGCAGGGCCTGTTGTTCGAAACGTCCAACCCGCGGCACCAGCACGACTGGAACTACTTCGTCGACATGGCGGCGATCATCCCGGACGACAGGGTGCTGATTCCAGGCGTCATCGACTCGACGACCAACTTCGTCGAGCATCCGCGCGTCGTCGCGGAGCGGATCGAGCGGTTCGCGGCCATCGTCGGGCGCGAGCGCGTCATCGCCGGGACCGATTGCGGCTTCTCGACGTTCGCGGGGTTCGGCGCGGTGGATCCGGACATCGTCTGGGCCAAGCTCGGAGCGCTCGCCGAGGGCGCGGCATTGGCGTCCGAACGTTTGTGGAGGGTGGCGGCATGAGCCTGAAGACACGGATCGCGGCAGGCGACGCGCTGCTCGGCACCTTCGTCAAGACGTCGCATCCCCAGATATTCGAGGTGCTGGCGCAGACCAGCCTCGACCTGCTGGTGGTCGATGCCGAACATGCGCCGTTTGACCGCGGCGACATCGACCTCGCAGTCATGGCCTCCCGTGCCGGCGGCATACCGGTCATCGTGCGGCCGGCGGAGGGTTCGCCGTCCGCGATCCTGAACGCCCTCGACTGCGGCGCCGACGGGGTGCTCGTGCCGCACGTGCGCTCGGCCGCGGAAGCGAGGGCGGTCGCCAGGGCGGCGCACTATGGTCCGGACGGACGCGGCTATGCCGGCACCACCCGCGCCGCCGGCTACGGCCGCAGCGGCATGGCCGAACACCGGCGCGTCAGCGGCGAGACCACCGTCGTCATCGCCCAGATCGAAGATCTGAAGGCGCTGGACGAGCTGGAGGCAATCGCCGCGGTGGAGGGCATCGACGCGCTGTTCGTCGGCCGTGCCGACCTGACAGTGGCGCTGGGCTGCGCTTCGCCCGACGACCCGCCGGTGGTCGCAGCCGTCGATCGTATCTGCGCCGTCGCCAAGGCCGCGGGCCGTCCGGTCGGCATGTTCCTGCCGCGCGCGGCCGATACGGCGACGTGGCGCGCCAAGGGGGCATCGCTGTTCTTCCTGAGCTCCGACCATGGCTTCCTGCGGCAGGGCGCGGAAGCGCTGCGCCGCGAGACGGGGCTGACTGCGAACCGCTGAGCGGCCCTAGTGGCCGGTACGGCCCGGGCCGCGCGCGATGAAGGCGGTCGCGCCGGCGTCGCTGGCGAAGTGGCGGCGGAGCCCGGTCGGCAGCGTCATCGTATCGCCCTCGCCGAGCGACAGGCTGCCGTCCGCCCAGCCGACCGTCAGTTCGCCCCGGTGGACGAAGACGACCTCGACGCCGGTCTGCTCGCCCGCCGCGGTCGCGTCGCCGGCCTCGAGATCCAGCCGGTGCAAGGTGAAGGCATGCGGCCAGGCGAGCGGGCCGTCGGGCGCGATCACCGGGCTTTCGCCGCGGGCCGGCCGGTCGCGAGCGACCAGACGGGCGGCCTGCGCATCGGTATAGCGGGTCAGTGCGGCGACCTGCGCCGGGCTGGTCACCGGCATCGGGCGGGCGTCCGGCGGCACGGCTTCGCCGGCGGCGGTGTCGACCAGCCGGCCGCTTTCGAGCAGCACGAGGCCATAGTCGCGGGCCATCTCGAAGACGCGCGGCGCCCAGGTGACGCGGCCGGGATTGTCGCCGCCCAGCACCGCCCATAGGAAACCCGTGTCGTCGCCGACATTGGTGAACCCGCGGAAGGTCTTGGTCGGCAGCGAGATAGTGTCGCCGGGGCCGCATTCGACACCGGCGTCATCGCCGTGCTCGCCGAGGTCGAAGCGCCAGCGGCCGCTGTGGACGACGAAGACCTCGGCCGTGTCGTGGCTATGCTGGGAATTGACGCAGCCGGGAGGCTGGCGCGCGCCGCCGATGTTGAAGCCGTGCGGCTCCGCGATGTGGACGTGCTGCTCAGGGTTCTCCGACACGCCCGGACCGATGATCGTGAAATTCTCCTTCGTCTCCGACCCCGGCGTGCGCGTATCGATGAACGCGTTGTAGCAGGGCCTGAGGTCCGCATAGCGGACGACGCGGCGTTCCATCGCTTCCGCCGTGAAGGTCTGTTCGTCGAGCATCCGACAGGACTTGATTGGTTTTGCATTCGCAGTCAAGATGACGTACGGACTTGGGAGTGAGAAGATGGCCGAATGGTTGAAGCGCGGCGCGACCGCTGAGATCAAGGCGGATGCCGACCGCAAGGTGCGCGACACGGTCGAGGGCATCCTCGCCGACATCCAGGCACGCGGCGATGCCGCCGTACGCGAGCTCAGCATCAAGTTCGACGGCTGGGAGCGCGACGACTACCGCCTGAGCGCCGCCGAGGTGCAGGACTGCATCGACCAGCTCACCGGCCAGGACCTGAAGGACATCGAGTTCGCCCAAGCCCAGGTGCGCAACTTCGCTCAGATCCAGCGCGACAGCATGAAGGACGTCGAGGTCGAGACGCTACCCGGCGTCGTGCTCGGCCACAAGCACTTGGCCGTAAACGCCGCCGGCTGCTACGTGCCCGGCGGCAAGTACCCGCTGCTCGCGTCCGCCCACATGAGCGTCATCACCGCCAAGGTCGCGGGCGTCCCCCGCGTCGTCACCTGCGCACCGCCGTTCCACGGCAAGCCGGCACCCGCGATCGTCGCGGCGCAGGCGATGGCGGGTGCGGACGAGATCTGGTGCCTCGGCGGCATCCAGGCGGTCGGTGCGATGGCGCTCGGCACGGCGAGCATGGCGCCGGTCGACATGCTCGTCGGCCCGGGAAACGCCTTCGTCGCGGAGGCTAAGCGCCAGCTGTTCGGCCGCGTCGGCATCGACCTGTTCGCCGGCCCGACCGAGACGCTGGTCATCGCCGACGAGATCGGTGCCGATGCCGAGCTTTGCGCGACCGACCTGCTCGGCCAGGCCGAACATGGCACGGATTCGCCCGCCATCCTGCTGACCGCCAGCCAAGCGCTGGCAGAGGCGACGATGCGCGAAATCGAACGGCTGCTGACCGTCCTGCCGACCGCCGAGATCGCACGCCGGGCCTGGACGAATTTCGGCGAGGTCATCGTCGCGGACGACGACGTCGAGATGGTCCGCATCGCCGACGAGATCGCCAGCGAGCACGTCCAGGTGATGACCCGCGACCCCGACTATTTCCTGAACAACATGACCAACTATGGTGCGCTGTTCCTGGGGGCTCGCACCAATGTCAGCTACGGCGACAAGGTGATCGGCACCAACCATACGCTGCCGACGAAGAAGGCGGCGCGCTACACCGGCGGCCTGTGGGTCGGCAAGTTCATCAAGACCTGCACCTACCAGCGCGTCCTGACCGATGCCGCGAGCGCGACGATCGGCGAATATTGCAGCCGGCTGTGCGCGCTCGAGGGCTTCGCCGGGCATGGCGAGCAGGCCAATATCCGGGTGCGCCGCTATGGCGGCCGCAACATCCCCTATGGCGGCAAGGCCGAAGCCGCTTGACCCTTCCGCGGACGCCGAGCCTGCGCCTCGACGGCCGCCGCGCCGTCGTCACCGGCGCCGGACGGGGCATCGGGCTGGCGCTGGCGGCGGCGCTGGCG
>CAXUEV010000003.1:0-37368 GCA_964250105.1 uncultured Sphingomonadaceae bacterium | reverse complement strand
TGATGGTCGACGAAACGGCCACCGACGAGACGGGCGCGCCGCCGGTCGCAAGCGCGGTGCCGGCCGCGGCACCCGCGCCGAGTGCCGGCCCGCCCGACACGATACCGTTGGCGATCGAAGGCCCGAAGATGCCAAGCCCGAGCAGGCAGAGCGACGCGAGCGCAACGGCCATCGCGTCCTCGATCGTCGGCTGCGCGCCGCCGAAGCCGGCGCGGAACTCGTCGAACAACGTCGAGCCGATGCCGACGATGACCGCGAGCACTAGCACCTTCACACCCGAGGATATCACCAGCCCCAGCACGCGCTCGGCCATGAAGGCGGTCTTGCCGAACAGACCGAAGGGAATGAGGACGAAGCCGCAGAGCGTTGCCAGCTTGAACTCGATCAGCGTGATGAAAAGTTGGATCGACAGGATGAAGAAAGCGAGGATGACCAGCACCCACGCAAAAAGCAGCACGGCGATCTGGATGAAGTTCTCGAAGAACGAGACCCACCCCATCAAGTCGGAAATGGATTCTAGGATGGGCCGTCCAGCGTCGAGCCCGACCTGCGCGACCCGACCGGGCTGGAGAAGCTCGGCGGCGGTGAAGCCGGTGCCGGACGCTTTCAGCCCGAGACCGGCGAAGCTCTCGAAGACGATCCTCGCCAGGCTGTTCCAGTTGCCGATGATGTAGGCGAAGATGCCGACGAACAGCGTCTTTTTCACCAGCCGGGCAATGATGTCGTCGCCTTCGCCCCAAGTCCAGAACAAGGCGGCCAAGGTGACGTCGACGACGATCAGGGTGGTGGCGATGAACGCCACCTCACCGCCGAGGAGACCGAAGCCGCTGTCGATGTAGCGGGTGAAGACATCCAGAAAGCGATCCACCACGCCGGTGCCGCCCATGTTCAATTCTCCTTGGCCGAAGCGTCTTCGGCGATGCGGGCGGCGGGGCGCGCGCCGGGTGCGAGAAACCGGCGGCGGTTCTCGGCCCAGGCGCGCAGGCAGTCGTGATCGCTGGCGCCTGCCGCACCGAGCGACTGACAGCGGCGCAATTCGATCAGCAACGGATCGGCAGTCTCGGACACCGGCACAGCGGGCGCGGATTGGTCTTGCCCGCTGCCGGCCGGACGGCTCATCTCGATCGCCGTCATGGTGATCGCGATCGCGATGAAGACGACGGCGCCGATGCGCGCGAGGAACTTGGTCTCCACCACGATCAGTTGTGGAACATCTGCGCGTTGCCGGGCTGGTAGCCGGTGCGCGAGGTTAGGAAGCGGCGAAGTTGCTCGCGGGCCTGCGCCTGGGCGGCGGCGCGCTGGGCCATGTCGAGCGACTGCGCGCGGCCCTGCGCCGCAACGAGCGCGGTCAGGTCGGCGAGTTGCTGCGACTGGAGCGCGACGAGCTGGTTGCCCGCCTGCGCCGCCTGAAGCGCCCCGGTCGCCGACTGGCTGGCCGTGACGAGTCGATCCAGCGATATGCGCGACCCGTCGATATTGCCGACGACGCCGGCCTGCACCTTCAGCGCATCCTCGAACGCGCCGACGCTGGTCTCCCAACGGCTCTGCGCATCGGCGACAAGCGCCTGATCCGAGCCGCCTAAATTGGTCCCGCGATATCGCTGCGCGAAGATCTGGTCGATCGACTGAACGTCATATGCGAGCCGCTGCGCCTGCGCGAGAAGCTGCTGCGTGCGCTGGAACTGACTCCGCAGCTCGTTGAGCTGGCTCAGCGGCAGCGAGGTGAGATTGCGCGCCTCGTTGAGCAACGAAGTCGCCTGTTGCTGGATTTGCTGAATCTGGTTGTTGATCTGCTGAAGCGACCGAGTGGCGGTCAGCAGGTTCTGCGCATAGTTGGTCGGGTCATAGACGATCCCGCCAAACTGCGCGTGCGCGGGCGGCGCGACCGTGATGGCGATGCCGGTCGTGGCGAGGACGCTGGCCATGATGGCACGGCGCAGGATTGTGATCTTCATAGCGGTAACTCCTGCTGGCTGGGGGGAAGAAGCTCGACGGCCCACGCAAGCCCGCGATGACGCAGCCATTCCGCGGCGAAGCGCTCGCGGCCGTGGGTCTCCACCAGCTCAGTGATGCGGAGCTGATCGGTCTTGGATGAGGCAGCGGCGAAGGCGAGCGCGACCTCGCTCAGCCCCAACTCAAATAGGCGGTTGCCGCGCCGCGACTGGCAGTAGTAATCCCGCTTCGGCGTCGCCCGGCTGAGGATTTCGATCTGGCGGGCGTTCAGCCCGAACCGATCGTAAATCGCCGCGATCTGCGGCTCGGCCGCGCGCTCGTTGGGGAGAAAGATGCGCGTCGGGCAGCTCTCGATGATGGCGGGCGCGATGTTGCTGCGCTCGATGTCGGCGAGGCTCTGCGTGGCGAAGACGACGCTCGCATTGCGCTTGCGCAAGGTCTTGAGCCACTCGCGGAGCTGTGCGGCGAAGGCGGGGCTGTCGAGGACCAGCCAGCCCTCGTCGATGATGATGAGCGTCGGCGAGCCGTCCAGGCGCGCTTCGATCCGGTGGAACAGGTAGGACAGCACGGCGGCCGCCGAGCCGGCGCCGACCAGACCTTCGGTCTCGAACGCCTGCACGTCGGCTTCGCCGAGACGCTCGGCCTCGGCGTCGAGCAGCCGGCCCCACGGCCCGCCGAGGCAATATGGCGCGAGCGCCTGCTTGAGCTGTTGACTCTGCAACAGCACAGCCAAGCCCGTCAGCGTGCGCTCGGCGGCGGGCGCGCTGGCGAGCGAGCCGAGCGCAGACCACAGATGCTCCTTGGCCTGCGGATCGACCGCCACGCCTTCGCCACCAAGGATCGCGGCCAGCCATTCAGCAGCCCAGGCACGCTCTGCTGCCTCGTCGATGCGCGCTAGCGGCTGGAGCTGAACGCCGTCGCCGGCCTCATCGGTGAGCATCCCGCCGAGATCCTGCCAATCGCCGCCCATGCCGATCGCGGCGGCGCGGATGCTGCCGCCGAAATCAAAGGCGAAGACCTGCGCGCCCGCGTAGCGGCGGAACTGCATCGCCATGAGCGCCAGCATCACCGACTTACCGGCGCCGGTCGGTCCTACGATCAGCGTGTGGCCGACATCGCCGACGTGAAGGGATAACCGGAACGGGGTCGAGCCTTCGGTCTTGCCGTAGAGCAAGGGAGGAGCGCCGAAATGCTCGTCCCGTTCCGACCCCGCCCATACCGCTGACAGGGGGATCAGGTGGGCGAGATTGAGGGTGGAGATCGGGGGTTGTCGGACGTTGGCGTAGGTGTGGCCTGGGAGACTTCCCAGCCACGCTTCGATCGCGTTCATGCCCTCCGGGATGGTGTTGAAGTCGCGACTCTGGATGACCTTCTCGACCAGCCTCAGTTTGTCGGCGGCAATCGCGGGATCGCCATCCCATACGGTCACCGTGGCCGTGACATAGGCCATGCCGGCATAGTCGGCGCCCAGTTCCTGCAAGGCGATGTCGGCGTCGGCGGCTTTGTTGGAGGCGTCGCTATCGACCAGCGCCGAAGCCTCGTTGGTCATCACTTCCTTCAGGATCGCCGCTACGCTCTTGCGCTTGGCGAACCATTGACGCCGAATGCGGGACAGCAGCTTCGTCGCGTCCGTCTTATCGAGCATGATCGCACGGCTCGACCAGCGATACTCGAACGCCAGCCGGTTCAGCTCGTCGAGCAGGCCGGGGAACGTCACGCTCGGGAACCCGGTGATCGTCAACGTGCGAAGGTGGTGGTCGCCAAGCTTTGGTTCGAGCCCGCCAATAAGCGGCTCGTTGGCCAGCAGCGCGTCGAGGTGCATCGGCGTCTCCGGCACCTGCACGCGCTGGCGATGGGTGGAGACGGTCGAGTGAAGGTAGGTCAGCGTCTCGGCATCGTCGAGCCAGCGCACTTCGGGCACGAAGCCCTCGACCAGATTGAGCACGCGGTCGCTGCGATCGGTGAAGCCTTTCAGTAGCTCCCACGGGTCGACGCCATTGGTCGTCCGCCCCTCGTATAGCCAGCCTTCGGCGCGCGCGGCGTCTTCCGCCGGCGGCAACCACAGCAGCGTCAGGAAGTAGCGGCTCTCGAAGTGGGCGCCTTCTTCGCGGAATTGTTCGCGCCGCTCGCGGTCGACCATTTCGGAGACAGGATCGGGGAAGTCGCAGGACGGATAGTCGAGGGCGGGCGTCCGCTGCGCCTCGACGAAGATCGCCCAGCCGGACCCCAGCCGCCGGAGCGCGCCGTTCAGCCGCGCGGTCGTGGCGACCAACTCGGCGGGCGTCGCGCTGTCGAGATCGGGGCCGCGGAAGCGCGCGGTGCGCTGGAAGCTGCCGTCCTTGTTCAGCACGACGCCTTCGGCGACCAGCGCGGCCCAAGGCAGGAAGTCGGCGAGGTGGGCCGCCTTGCTGCGATATTCGCTAAGGCTCATCATGGTCGCATCCATGTCGGGTAACGGAGGTGGCGGCGGGCGACGTCCACGAACTGCGGGTCGCGGCGCGCCGCCCACACGGAGAGGCCGTGGCCGACGGCCCAGATGACGAGGCCGGCGATCCACAGACGGAGGCCGAGGCCGATCGCGCCCGCCAGCGTACCGTTTACGATGGCGAGGGACCGGGGGGCGCCGCCGAGCAGGATCGGCTCGGTGAGCGCCCGGTGGACCGGAGCGAAATAGCCGGGGATCGGCTCGGCCCCGTCCATCATCAGACGAGCGCCCCACCGCCGAACGAGAAGAACGACAAGAAGAAGCTCGACGCCGCGAACGCGATCGACAGGCCGAACACGATCTGGATCAGCCGGCGCGAACCGCCGGACGTGTCGCCGAACGCCAGCGTCAGGCCGGTCACGATGATGATGATTACGGCGATGATCTTCGCCACCGGCCCCTCGATGCTTTCGAGGATCGACTGGAGCGGGGCTTCCCACGGCATCGACGATCCCGAGGCGTGGGCCGGGGCGGCGGTCGTCAACGCGATCACGCTGGCGGTGGCGGCAAGCATGGCGCGACGCGCGCCATGCCGAAGGGCATGGATCATGGCAGGTCTCCTGGCTGGGGGGTGGTGAGCGGGGCGAGGCGGTAGTCGCCGGTCGCGGGGTCGAGCCCGTCGACGCGGGCCAGCTCGGTGAGCCGGCGCCCGTGCGCGTCGCGGACGAGTACGGCGATGAGGTCGATCGTCTCCGCGATGAGCGCGCGCGGGACGGTCACGACGGCTTCTTGGATGAGCTGCTCCATCCGGCGGAGCGCGCCGAGCGCGCTGCCGGCGTGAATGGTGCCGACGCCGCCGGGGTGGCCGGTGCCCCATGCCTTGATGAGGTCGAGCGCCTCCGCGCCGCGCACCTCGCCGATCGGGATGCGGTCTGGCCGCAGGCGCAGCGACGAGCGGACCAGCTCCGACAGCGACACCACGCCGTCCTTCGTCCGCATGGCGACGAGGTTGGGCGCGGCGCATTGCAGCTCGCGCGTGTCTTCGATCAGGACAATGCGATCGGTTGTCTTCGCCACCTCGGCCAGCAGCGCGTTGACCAAGGTGGTCTTTCCAGCGCCGGTGCCGCCTGCGACGAGGATGTTGCGGCGATCGGCTACGCCGGCGCGAAGCGCGGCGGCGTGGGCCACCGACATGATCCCGGCGGCCGCATACTCGTCGAGTGTGAACACCGCGACCGCCGGCTTGCGGATCGCGAAGGCGGGCGCGGCGACGACGGGCGGCAACAGTCCCTCGAAGCGCTCGCCGCCTTCGGGCAGCTCCGCCGACACACGCGGGGCGCGGGCGTGAACCTCGACGCCGACGTGGTGCGCAACCAGGCGGACGATGCGCTCGCCGTCCGCTACGGACAGCAGCTCGCCGGTGTCGCTGATGCCTTCACCGAGCCGATCGATCCATAGCCGGCCGTCCGGGTTCAGCATTACTTCTATGACAGCCGGGTCGTCCAGCCAGGCCGCGATTGACGGCCCGAGCGCGGTGCGCAGCATCCGCGCGCCGCGTGTCTTAGCTTCGGAACGGATCGGTTGGACGGTCAACGACTGGCCCCTGGATCGAGCCGGGCGAACCGCCGCCCGGCGTCAGGAGCACATCAAGAGACGCAGAAATAGTTGATCTGCAACAGCTACTTGCTGGCGTAGTAGAGACGGCGGCGGATACTTACGCGCTGCGGAACGGCAGGATAGGCAGATGCTCTGTTCGGACGCGTCTATTCCGACTCGGCCTGCGACTTTGGCCAGATATCTTCGGGGATTTCGTCCATCAGGGTCTTACCGCTCGCAAAGCGCCGGCCGAGCGTCTCGACGAACCCCTCATAGCGCTTGCGACCCTTTACCTGTGCAGCCGCCTGATCCTCGTCGGGCAGCGGCGGCGTCACGGACAACCAGAAGCGCACGAACAGCGTCAGCGCCTCGGTCGTCAAGCCGGTGTTGCGTTCGAGCCGCTGCATCTGCCGCGACAGGCGGTCAAGCCGGCGGGCAAACGCCGCCTCCATCCGATCGGCGCCGTCCGGGGACAGATAGGACGCGACGGCCGCCTCCACGATCGCCGACCGCGAGATGCGGCGGCGAATTGCCAGCTCGTCCACTTGGCTAGCAAGCGTTGGCGGGAAATAGACGTTCAGCCGGGTTCGCATGGCGGTCTCCTAAAGTTCGATGCCGTCGCCGGGATCGAGCGACGCCTGCCGAGAGAGCCCCTGCATCTGGCGACGCAGGGCGGCTTGCCGCACGGCGTCGTCGGGTTCGTCGTCTACGATGGCGAACTCCTGCGCTGGCGAGGCCAGCGTCTCCGGCACGATCGCCACATGCTCGGGCAGCTCGGGCTCGCGGCGCAGCCCGCCATTGGCCACGTCTTTCTCGTCGCGGGCGATGCGCGCGACCTTCACCGGATCGGCGGCGGCCGTGCGCCCGGTCCAGTCGTCCTTCCGGGCCGCGCCCGCCACGGGCGACGGCGCATCTATAATCCGGTCGGCGAGCCGCCGGTCCTGGAAGTAGCGCGCCTTCTTCGCCCGGATCGGATGCACGCCCGCGACCATCACAATCTCGTCGTCAGGCGGAAGCTGCATCACCTCGCCGGGGGTGAGGAGCTGGCGCGCCGTCTCCGACCGCGACACCATAAGATGCCCGAGCCACGGCGACAGGCGGTGCCCAGCATAGTTCTTCATCGCGCGCATCTCGGTGGCGGTGCCGAGAGCATCCGACACCCGCTTGGCGGTCCGCTCGTCATTTGTGGCGAAACTCACCCGGACATGGCAGTTGTCGAGGATGGCGTTGTTCGGCCCGTAAGCCTTCTCGATCTGGTTGAGGCTCTGTGCGATCAAAAACGCCTTCAAGCCGTAGCCGGCCATGAACGCCAACGCTGACTCAAAGAAGTCGAGCCGGCCGAGCGCCGGAAACTCGTCGAGCATCAACAGCACGCGATGGCGGTTGCCCTTGGGCGTCAGCTCCTCGGTCAGCCGGCGCCCGATCTGGTTGAGGATGAGGCGGATGAGCGGCTTGGTGCGCGAGATGTCACTGGGCGGCACGACCAGATAGAGTGTCGCCGGCCGCTCGCCCTCGACCAGATCCGATATGCGCCACTGGCACGCGCGCGTGACCCGCGCGACAACGGGATCGCGATACAGGCCGAGAAAGGACATGGCGGTGCTAAGCACGCCTGAGCGTTCGTTGTCCGACTTATTCAGCAGCTCGCGTGCGGCCGAGGCGACGACGGGGTGAACGCCGGCCGCGCCAAGATGCGGCGTCGCCATCATCGCTGCAAGCGTCTGCTCGATCGTGCGCGACGGATCGGAGAGGAAGGAGGCGACCCCGGCGAGCGTCTTGTCGGACTCGGCGTAGAGGACGTGGAGGATCGCGCCGACCAGCAGCGAATGGCTCGTCTTCTCCCAATGGTTGCGGCGTTCCAAGCTGCCTTCGGGATCGACCAGCACATCCGCGACATTTTGGACGTCGCGAACCTCCCACTGACCGCGCCGCACCTCCAGCAGCGGATTGTAGGCGGCCGACGCGGCGTTGGTCGGATCGAACAGCAACACCCGGCCGTGTCGGGCGCGAAAGCCGGCGGTCAGCGCCCAGTTCTCGCCCTTGATATCGTGGACGATCGCTGAGGCCGGCCAAGTAAGCAAGGAGGGCACGACCAAGCCGACGCCCTTGCCGCTCCGCGTCGGTGCGAAGCACAGCACATGCTCGGGGCCGTCATGGCGGAGGTAGTCGCAGGCCAGCCTGCCGAGCACGACGCCATTCGGCCCGAGCAGACCGGATGAGCGAACCTCCTTCTCATTCGCCCAGCGTGCCGAGCCGTAGGTCTCGGCGTTCTTTAACTCGCGTGCGCGCCATACCGACATGCCTATTGCGACGGCGATCGAAGCAAACCCGCCGGAAGCGGCGATATAGGCCCCGGTCAGAAATATGCGTGGAGCGTAAGCGTCGAAGCTAAACCACCACCAGAAGAAGGCCGGCGGCGGATATACGCGCCACCCGCCGATCACGAACCAAGGCGAGCCAAGCTCGGGCTGATAGGCAAGTGCGGCGGCGGTCCATTGGGTCGCACACCACACCGCGGTGAGCACGATGAGGAACACGGTGATGATCTGGCCCCACAATATCTTGGTCGCGGACATGGATTCTCCTTCGGATCAGAGGCCGAGGCCGCGCTTGCGGCCAAGCGTCCAGTCGATGCCGCCGTCGCGCACGACGCCGGCGACCTGGCGGCCGAGCTGACGTTCGAGGCCGTTCGACCAGGGCACGAGGCGGAAGCCGAGCCCGTCGTCGATCATGGCGAAGCGGCCCGATGAGAGCGCGAGGCGTTGGCGGACAACGCCAGCGATCTTTTCGCCGGCGGCCGCCGTGCGATAGGCAAGCCCGGTCTCGCCCGCGATCTTCGCTCCAACGGAGTCCAGCTCGCGCTTGCGCAGAGTATTGAGTAGGCCGCGCTCGAAGACGGTGCGCTCCCCGTAGCGACGCGCCAGCCCCTCGCGAACGAGGGGGTCGGTGCGCTGGTCCATCGCGCGCCGCACCTCGGCGCCGAATCCGCCATCCGCGACGCTGGCGCCGCGCTCGATGAGGCGATGATCGAGCCAGGTCGAGCCCGGCGCCTTCACTTGCGCGGACAGGTCGAGGTCCGATCGGGTGGCAAGAATCAGCGTGGGCTTCGCCTCGCCTGACCGGCCGATCGCGCGCAGCTCGACGATCCCGCCGAGCGCTGGGCTATGCTCCAGCGTCTCGATGCCGGGCAGCCGGACATGATGGGTGCGCCCGTCGGTGCCGTCGATGACGGCATAGGCGGTGCCGGCCAGTTCGTCGTGTAGGCCCTTGTCGATCAGCCGGCCGACGATCGGTTTCTGGGGCGCCCCGCCCACCACGCTGTAGCTGTCGAGCGGCCGGTCCTGCCCGCGTCGTTCAAGCGCCCGGCCGATCGTGCGTATGATGTCGCCGCGCGTGGCCAGCTCGCGCAGCTTCCCCGCCGCGCCCTCCGCGACCGCCCATTGGCCCGGTTCGCCCTCGGCGGCGAGACCCATCGTCTCCAGTTGCTGCAACCGACCAACCATCAACCGGCGGAGTTGCGGATCGTCCGGGCCGGGCCGATCGGGGCGCAGGTCGATCACGCCCAGCTCGTCGGCGGAGCGGCCGATCTCGGCATCGAGCCGCGTCCATCGCTCAGCCGTCACCTCGCGGTCGAGGGCGCGCTGGACTTCATGCTCTGGCTTCGGGCCGAGTTCGGCCTGTGCCAGCTCCTCAGCGTTCGAGCGCAAATTGTGGCTGATGTAGTCGCGCGCCATGACGAGATCGGCGCCTTGGTCGGTGATGCCGCGCACGATCAGGTGGACGTGCGGATTGTCGGTGTTCCAGTGATCCACCGCCACCCAATCGAGGCGCGTCCCCAGATCCGTCTCCATCTGGCGCACGAGGTCGCGAGTGTATTCGCGCAGATCGGTCAGCTCGGCCGCATCCTCGGGCGAGACGATGATGCGGAAATGGTGCCGATCATCCTTGCACCGATCAGTGAAAGAGCGATCGTCGGCCTCGTCACCCGCCGCGTCGAACATCCGCGTCGCTGAGCCATCGCGGGTGACGCCCTCGCGCTTCAAATAGGCGACGTGCGCGGACAGCGGCGCCATGCGCCGGCCAGTGTAGCTACGGTGCGTGACGGGCAGCGCCTTGACCAGCACACGCCGACCCGATCCAAACAGACGGCTGCGGGCGAAGGCCGTGCGTCCCCGTCCGAAACTCGACTGGCCACCACGACGCGGGCCACCACTGCTGCGCCGGCCACCGCTATGGATCGCGGCGATGCGGACCACCTCCGCCACCAGGCCGCGCGCATTGCGGCCCTGCGCCTTGCTGCGCTTAGCCTTGCCAGGCCGGACGCGAAACTCGCTGTCCTCGCTCACGGCCAAGGCGCTTTCCGCCGAAAATGGCCGGTGGTGCCATTCGAGGCGTTGATTTTGCTGGCATTTCTTTTCCGCGCAGCACGCGCGCCGACCGACGCCCCCGCGTGAAGCCACGGAAAAGCCTTGCCTTTTCGGCGAAACGGGGTGCGCCTTATATCTTGCCCTCGTCTGTCCCTGCCGTTTTCTCCCTCTCTAGCCACAATGCTGCTTCGGACGGATGATGAGGACGCCAGGCAGATCATCGCGGTCTGCCCGCGCTGGCGCGACGGACGAATAACGTGTCCGCCTCCCTGACCGGCGACGATGGGGCGACGGTTTCCTCGTCAGCTTCGATCTGCCCCGATTGCGACGCGGTTGCATCGCGCGTGCCGCCCGACTGCACGCCAACCGCATCTGACGCGGTGCTTGCCGTGCGCACGAACAGCGCGGCGCGACGCCAAGCGGACGGATCGGGCGGAGCGCTGACCGCCACCTCCACCGCGGCCGCCGCCCCGACGATCGACGCAAGTTGGGCGAGATAGCCGACCGTCTCGGGCGGCAGCGGACGGCCGCGCGACAGGTAGTCGTCGTAGCGGCCCGGTCCGGCATTGTAGGCCGCCAACATTCCGCTCGCGCTACCGTACCGGTCATACATCTCGCGCAGATAAGCCGCGCCCGCCAAGATGTTGTCGCGCACGTCGAACGGGTCGGGGCCGAGACCGTAGCGCGCGCGAAGGCTGGCCCAGCCCGCGGGCATGATCTGCATCAGCCCCATTGCCCCTGCGCGCGAGATCGCCCGGGCATTGCCGGCGCTCTCGGCGCGCATCACGGCCCATATCCACGCCTCGGGAATGCCGAACCGCCGCGCGGCGTCGGCGACGTGGGAGGCATATGGATGGACGGGTTCCGATTGCACTGGTGGCAGTTCGTGCGCCATCACCGCAACCGACGCAGCGCTGCCGGACAGCAGCACGAAAGCCAGCGCCACCGCCGATCCCACTCCGCTCCGCCGCCAGCCTGCCAGCGTGCTCGCTGCGGTAAAGGGTGCGCGCGAAGCGCCGGCCTTCGGCCGCCCTTTACCTTCGCTGCGCCCCTCGGCCAGCCTGCGACCGAGCGGGACGGAGGAATGAGACGGCTTTTCCGCGAACAAAGGAATGATGGTCGGCCGCACCCGCTCAATCCTGCTCGCGCGACTTGGGCTGACGGTTCCAGCGCAGCGACCAAGCCGCCTGGTCGCTGCCGCTCTGGAACAGGGCGGCGCGGATCGGCTGCGGAAAGGCGGGGTCGTCGATGCGTAGCGAGACGTAGTCGCCGGCGCGCTCGCCGCTCTCGTTCCAGCCCGCGCCGATCTCCGGCCCCTCACCGCCGTCGCCGCGGTGGACGCGCCAATCCGGCGCCTTATTAGCGTCGCTAGGTTCCGCTGGGACGATCGATATGCGAATATCGAGCGTCGCCGTCTCGATAATGCCTTCATAGCCGCTGGCAGTGCGGAAGAAGCTGCCGATTTGCATGGGACAATCCTTTCGTTTGGCAGGGAGAGACGGTATCAGCGACGGGCGCTGCGCCAGGTCAGCGGCGCGCCGGGCGTGTCGCGGGTGAGAATCGGGGTCGCGCGGCCGAGTACCGTCGAGGCCGGCAGCGGCCCGAAATAGCGCCCGTCCATGCTGTCGGGGTGAGCATTGAGCAGCAGCAATTCGTCGCCGCTCAGAGTCCGACATCCCTGCCAGACGGGAAGAGAGCGACCTCTGCCATCGGCCAAGCGCGCGATGGCGACTGGTCGCGCATCGACGCTCACCACGACACCGACGCGGCACAACCGCTGTCCCGATTTTGCGGTGACGTGCTTCAAGAGCGGCACTCCCTCGGGGAGATAGCCGCGCGCCGACAGCCACCGCGCCAGCGATGGGGGAGGCGCGACGGCGACCAATTCACCGACGGGTGGATCGCGCTCGGGCTCGATCTCATATAGCCCTACTGCCGTACTTGCGGTGGCGTTCCACATGATGCGCGGCAGCGGGTCGAAGACCGCAATCGCCGCGAACGACGTGGCGAACAGCGACGCCGGAACGACCATCGCGATGATCCAGCCCCGGCGCGTCATCGCTCGATCTCACGGCGTTTCAGCCAGGCGCGATGGCGCTCCATCGTATAGGCGCGCGGCACCTGTCCGGCGGAGATGCGGTTGTGAACGTGACGCCAGTGATCGGGCGCGGCGTCGCACGGATCGACGCCCGCCGCCTCTACCGCGTCGATCATCGCAAGCACTTGGGCGACCTTCGGCCAACCCTCTATCTTGAGCAGGATGTCGCCGCCCGGCCGCACGAACGGCAGCGTCGTGAACGGCTCGCCGGCCGCGACGGCGCGCACGACGTCGATTCGCGAGCTGATCGTGCCGAAGTCGTTCGACGCCCAGCGGACGAACGCGAACACAGCGCTAGGACGAAAGCTGACAATGCGCCGGCGGCGATCGACAATCACATCCTCTGCGACGCGGCCGAACCTGATCCAGTGCTCGATGCGCTTCTCGATCCAAGTCAGCTCGACGCGCGTCAGGGCGTCACCAACGGGCTGGCGGTGGCGCATTGGCGGCGGTGCCGGGCTCATTGCCGGCCTCGCGCAAACGGCGATTCAGCGCGCGGCAACAGGTCGTCCTGCCCGGGATCGGAAGTTGAATGCTTGGTGCCGAGATCGGCCCAGTCGCGCAGGTCGTCCACCGAATAGACCACCCGGCCGCCGATCCGGCGATAGACTGGGCCGGTCCCGAAATAGCGGTGCTTCTCCAGCGTCCGCCCGGAAAGGCCGAGGAACCGCGCCGCCTCGGGGGTGCGCAGATAGCGAGGTGGAAGAGTGGCGGGCGTATGGGACATGGGCGGCTCCTGCGGGGCGTCGGCGGCAGGAGACGAAAATGACGAAGCGCGGGCGGCGGGGTGGAGTATGAAGATGTGCGACCGCACGGATGTGACCACCCCGCCTGTCGATCGTCGGCCTTGCCGCAGATCAGCGAATGCGAAGCAGCTTTCGATAATCGCCGTTCATCATCGCGGTCGCGTCGCGCACCAGCCGGACGACGTAGGAGCGGGCGGCGGAGATTTTCCATTCGGTCGCGGAGAGGTTCGCCACTTCCGCGCGGCCGAGTGTGGAAGCAATCTGCCGATAGGTTGCGCCGCCGAGACGCAGGTCGAGAGCGCGCAGCATCATGCCGAGCCGCGCCAGCCGATATGCGGTGAGCGGCCAGCCGCGTGGGAGCGGTCCCGGCGCCTTGCCGAGCAGCGCGCGGTGGAAGCGCAGCAAGCTCGTCATCCGGGTTACAAAGTCCCTGTCGAGCGGAACGATCGCGGCAAGCGGCTGACCAGGCTCGGCGTCACGCAGCCAGAGGCGGTGCTCGCCGTCTGCATCGGCGACGATGACGTGACGGCCATCAAGCCCGGCGCGATCGGCGACAAGCGCGCCGAGGGCGCGTGGGTCGACCGATGCGGCGCTATCGTATCCGCTTGGGGCTGCTTCGAGAACGACTGTGACGGCCGTCAGCTCCGGACGCCATATAACGTGTTGATCGAGATCAGGCGCGTCGGCGAAAAGACAACCCCCAGCGCCGCGCGAAGGCGGCCCTTGCTGCATCTTCCGTGGCGGAACCGGCTGCAATGCGTCGAAGCATCTGCGCATGTTCGGCCCGGTAGGTGCGATTTCTTCGCAGGAACTCGGCGGCTAAATCGGCGCGCCCGATCGCGCCGGACAATCCGCCGTCGCGTCGCTGGCGCCGACGCTGCGACGTCGGCATGGCATCCTCCCAACCGCGCTGCGCGCGGACTTAGAAGGCGAAGATTGGCCATATGGCGACGGCGCGAAAGCGCCAAGAACGCGGACAATCATGCAAACGGCGCGCAGATAATTATGACCAATTCGGATGCGTTCTTAACGCTTTAGCGGCTCCTCACTACCGAGCAAATGCGCGTAGCCGACCTCCGTCATCCACCGGGCGCGAGCAAGGTGGCTGTCGTACATCCGCCTCGCCCTCTGCTGGTCGGCGGCAACGTCGATGCCGAAGATCAGCGCTGTTGACTCGCGCCAGTCTGTGCCAGCGTCGTCTGCGTCCAGCAGACGCAGATAGCCGACAAGGTGGCTTTCATCATATGCCGTAAGTTGCGATACCGCCGGAGCGCTTTCCTCGAACTGCCTGATCATCATGGCGCCCCCGTCATGTCCCCGTTCACCATCCTAGATCAAAGCGACGCCAGCTGGGATGCGCAAGTCTCGCATCGTTCCGTGCACCTTATGCAGCGATGCCCTCGGGGCGCTCGGCGGATACACCTTATATGGGATAAACCGCATCGGGTGTGTCGTCCAGCCTCGCGCGCATGGACATGCGACGCCTTGTAGGATTGAACTTCGCCAGATTGAGAAAAGAGAAGGGCTTCACGCAGGAGCGCTTTGCCGAGATGTCGGGGTTTACGCAGCAGTATGTCAGCGATCTGGAACGCGGCCGACGTAATCCGACAGTTGTCACGTTGTTTCATCTGGCCTCGGCACTTGGTGTTACGCCGGTCGATCTTGTCGCAGGTATCGAATTCCAAGAAACCCAATAGCGGTGGTCAAAATGCGCGAGCCGGGAACAGCCCGGCGAGCGCGTGACTTGCGCCCGCGCGGACCTTTGGGACGCGCGGGCGCGCGATTTTGGAGTGGTATGATGCCGCAGGGCCGGAAGCCCGGCCCTGCGGCATCACGGGTCAGGCAGCCTTCAAGCGTTGCATCCCCTCGGCCAGCGTCCAGAGCGCGCGGTTGAGCGTCACGTTCTGGTCGATACCGTTGATCGCACGGGTCTGGCTGCGGCGGACTCTGCCTTCGGCGTTCAGCTTGCGTCCCTGCAACCCGCCCCGGACGACATTCTCCTGAATTACGTTGAACGTCGTCCACAGGCTGCGCCCCACATCCTCGCGGCGGCGCGGCTCGACGATCTGCTCGGGCCGAACTGGGCTTTCATCGTCGCCGTAGCGGGCGACAAGGCTGACCTCGCCGAGCAAGCGCTGCTCGTCCGGCGAAAGCTGGATCGACTTCATCGACTCGCTAGCGTCGATCAGCCGGGGAAAGTCCTCGGCGACGGTATAAACACCTTCGATGATGTCGTGCTCAATGTTGCCTTTATGCGGAACGCGCACCTCCTCGAACCGCTCGCCCGCTATCATGCTGTTGGTGCAGACGAACCGCAGCATTCCAGCGAACATCTGGTAGGCGCTGGTCCCGTCATGGCTGTTGACGATGATGACTTCAGCGGCCTCGGGCTTGCCGATGCCGTCGTCCCGGCGCAGGCGGAGCATGTGCTTGGCGTGGCCATGGCGGCTGCCGTCGCGCGGCACCGACTGGACGGCGAAGAACGGGAACCATCCCTCGCGGCGTAGCCCCTCCACAATGTCGATGGTGGGAACATAGACATAGCGCTCGGAACGGCTGTCGTGCGCCTCGCGCGCGAAGATGGACGGGACGTGCCGATACAGAGATTCGTTGTCGAGCGCCTCGCGGCCGCTGATCTGGTGGGCGTTGCGGCCGAACCGGGTAGCAAGCTGGTAGTGCATTTTGGCCTCCTTGGGCTTGGGTTTCGCGCAGCGAAGCGCCGCGCTGAAACCCTGCCCGTCGGCGAGACCGGGGGTGCAAACGGAAGGCGGCTTCGCGGGGAACCGGCTGCACGGAACGCGCTCGCGCGTGGAGGAAGCTGGGCGGAAGCCGCTTGGAGTGCGCTGGGGGCAGAGCCCCAAGCACCGCGCCGCGCCCGGCGCCATCAAACAACGCACTTGCCATTTGTTCTTGTTTTGACCCAGATAGAAGAGCGAGGAGTCGTTATGAGCATCACGATCACGGGACAGTCCGGTCAGCGCATCTCAGTAGCCGGAGACATCACCACTACGTTGCGGGTGCCGTATGACGAGGTGGAAGAGCGCTTCCTACTGGCGGCAAGCGACGGGTCACTGATTGAAGGTAGACTTGAAGCGGAAGAGGATCGTGTCGATTTCCGTGTCGTGGTCGATGGGGCTGGCATGTCCCGCATCGGGCGTGGCGCGCTGACTCTGGATTGGACCGTAGAGTGGGTAACGATCGCACCCTATAATGCCGCCGCGTTGGCCGATCGCAGCATTGAGCCGCTGCCGCTGCTCGATCTGCTCGCAAACTAATCGCTTTTCGCAGTAGCACGAACGCCCCGCTCGGGTGAGCGGGGCGTCGCTGCCGGTCAGCGCGACCAGATGAGGGCGTATTCGCCGGCGGTGTCGGTCTCGACCAGGGAGGCGTAGATCGGAGCCGGGAAGGACGGATCATCGAGCTTGACCGAGAGGTAGTCCCGATTTTCGCGGCTGGTCTTCTTCCACCCGGCGCCGCATTCGACCGTGCCGACCGCGAGCCGGTAGTCAGGCGCCTTGTCGCTTTCCTTGTCGACCGGACGGATGGTCGTCTTCGCCTTCAAGGTCATGGTCGTGATGGTCCCCGTGAAGTTGCCGTTGTCCGCCTTGGTGAAGGTGCCGATGGTCGCCATGTCAAAGTTCCTTTCGCTCTCGGGCCACGACCGCCGCGGCCTCGATGGCGATCGGTGAAGCGGGGACGATCGGACGCGCACCGCTTGCGGCCGCAGCGCAGCGGAGGATGGCGGCGCGCGGCTTTTTTGCTTCGCGATGCAAAGCCGAAGGCGGCGGAAAAAAGCCGCGCGCCGCCGTTGCGCCAGGACGATCGAGGCGTAGCCGGTCCCCGATTAGATCAAGCCAATAGAAAGGCAGTGCGGTCGTGGTCGATGCGATGTGACACGGTGGGACCGCCGGCACGTTCACCGTCGCTACGGGAAGAACGGGGCCGTCGAGCCTGTCGTGGGCGGTATCGGCGATCTATGGTCGCCGAGCGATCAAGATGCGCCGCTCTGGCGTCGTCGACCGTGATGGACTGTTGGGTGGATTCCCGACCGCAGGGGATCTGGCCGCACCGCGCCTCGCCGCGACGGATGCCGCTTCGGGCCTCTGCGCCCGAATTGATCGGCCTGATGGCGTTGGTGCATATCGCTCGCCGCGCCGACCGGCATCGGTGCACCGCAATGGGGCGGGCGTAACGGAGCGATTGGTTTCCTCCGCCGACGTCAGAGCCATTCGGGCAATCGCATCGGACCCGCCTTCCATCAAACTCCAATCGCGAGCCGGGCCAAGGCCCGGCGAGCGTGCCCATTTCACCCATGACCATCGGCCGCGCGCCCACAAGGCGCGCGGCCGATTTCTGGAGCACCAAGAGGACCGGGACCGCTCGCGCGGTCCCGGCCTCCCCGTCATTCGGCAGCGACGGCGTAGGACATTTCGTCCTCAACCTCCGCTCCAGCAGCGGCCTCCACGTCGGACGGCTGGTCGCCGTCCAATATCGTCTCGATCTCGGCCTCGGCCTCCACCGTCTGCGTTTCGGACTGCGCGGTGCGGAGAACAGTCGGCAACCATCCCGTCCCGACAAGAAGCTGCTCGGCGGCTTGCGCCATATCCGGCTTCTTCATGTCGGCGATGCGGGCGGCAGCTTCCTCGGAAACACCCTCCGCCACGGCGGCGGTGATGTGCGCCTTGGTGACGCGGCCAAGGTAGCTGTCCACGGTCGGCGTCCAGTCCTTCGCCAAGTCCAACGCCAGCGCGGTCGCCAGCCGGTCTGCCGTTTGCAACGACCGGGGCTTTCGGTCCCACGGCAGCCGCAGCGCATTGACAGTGCGGGACGCGCAATGCGCCAGCAACGCCAGCCGCTTCTCGTCGTCCAGCCCAACGACGAAACCCCACAGGTCCGCGACGTCGCGCGGCATCCGCTCGGCCCATGCCTCGTGCGCCTCGCTCGCGCGCGCCGCCAACGGGGTGTCCTCGATCCCGTCGGCATGACTGCCAAGCGGGGTCGCGGTCGGGCGAACCTCAAGGCAGCCGGCTTCGGCATAGCTGTAGAACAACTGCGCCGTGAGGGTGTGGGTCAGCGCCACCACCGCGAGGTCGGGCCGTTCGCCAAGCGCAACGCGCAACGCGAGCGTCCGGTGAGCGGACAGGTCGCGGACAAGGCTGTCGGAAATCGGCTTGCCCGGCTCCTCGTCCTCGGCTTCGTCCATCACCTGCTCGGTATCTGGCTGCTTGTCGCCTCCTTCGTGACCGGCCTCATAGGCTTCGCCACCGTCGTCGCCCTCGGCCTGAACCTCGGGCTGCGGGTCCGCCAAGGCAATGTCCTCGGCCCGGACAAAGCCGCGTTCGACCCGCGCCGTGCCGTCGTGATTGAGGATGACGAACACGCCGCCATTGGCGATGACGTTGGGGTCGTAGGCCGACCGCTTTGCCCCGATGGTGTCGATCTCGTCGGAGATACCCTCCAACTTCTCGGCCAAATCCTCGGGCATCTCGTCATACGACGAATAGCCCTCGGCAAGCGCGTCATGCTCGACAGACAGCGCCTCCAGCCGCGCCTCGTCCTCGTCGGACAGGGCAACCGGCAGCGGATGGAAGCGTCGCATCCCGTGAGCGTGAGGATAGTCGATATGCGCCTCGGCCCATTTCCAGCCCTCGGCCTGCACCTCGCCCGCGATGTCGCGCAGCCGTTCGATGGCGAGCGTGTCGAGCAAACCCGCATCCCCGAAATAGCCGACGCCGCCGGAGGTGAACAGGTCGCGGAGAATGACGCCACCCGCTTCCTCATACGCCTCGGCCCCGACGAACACCGCGCGCCGGTCGTCTGCGGACACGTTGCTCGCGGTCATGTCGCGCCGGATAATCCACGGCTCGCGGTTGTGATGCAGATTCTCGAACACCTGCTCCTGCCGGGCATGGTCTTCGGAGATCGCGAACGCCATCAGCTGATCGAGCGTCAGCCCGTTCTCGCGATAAACCTGCAACAGCTTGGGGCTGACCGCGCCAAGGCGAAGCCGCTGCTTCACTACGGTCGCAGACACGCCGAAGCGCGCGCCGATCTCCTCCGCGCCATAGCCCTTGCTCTCCGCCAACTCGCGGAACCGCTCGAACTGATCGGCCGGGTGCATCGCTTCGCGGGTGACGTTCTTGTCTAGGCTGATCTCGGCGGGATCGTTCTCGGTATCGAGATAGCAGCGGATCGGCTGCGTCTTCTTAATCTGCTTGCGCTTTGCGCGAAGCAACTGCGCCAGCCTGCGGCCCTCACCGGCGGTAACGAGATAGTAGCCGGTCGGCGTCCCATCTTCCCGAACCTCCGGCTCGATCACGAGGTTCTGGATCATCCCCTTGTGCTGGATGCTCCCCGCCAGCGCCTCGATGGTCGCTTCGCTGTGCGGCACCTTGCGCGCGTTGTTGGGAGACTTTTTCAGCTTGTTCAGCGGCACGAAAATCTCGACGCCACTGACGGCTTCGGTCTGAACGGTATCGGTCATCTTACTGCTCCTTGGGCTTGGGTTTCGCGCAGCGAAGCGCCGCGCTGAAACCCTGCCCGTCGGCGAGACCGGGGGTGCAACCGGAGTGGGCGGCTTTGCGGGGAACCGGCTGCACGGAACGCGAAGCGTGGAGGAAGCTGGGCGGAAGCCGCTCCGAAGGGCGCCGGGGGCAGAGCCCCAAGCAACCACGCCGCGCCAGCGGCGCCAACGCAAGACGCACCCTTGAGGCGACCGGCCGGCGCGGCGGCGTGCGCGCGGGCCTGGGGGCCAGCCGTCGCCGCGCCCTCCGGGCAGAGCAAGAGTGCCACGCGGTCGCGAAAGCGCGCGCACCCTGTCGGCTTCGTCAGAAGCCGCAGCGTGCGCTCGATTAAAACCGCGTGCCATCCGGGGCGTTGCGGGGCCCCGCCCCGCAGAAGGGGTACGGCCAGACCTTGGCTGGCCGTCAGGGGAAGGCGTTCCCCACCATCTTAATTGGCACCGGCGGAACAGCGCATCGCGGCGGCAACGATACACAACCTTGGTCATAGTCGCTCGGCATGCTGAACATGCGCCTGAAGGACTTCTATGACATCTGGGCGATAGCGGGATCGTTGGCATTCTATGGCGCCGTGCTGTCGCGCGCACTTCAGGCACCTTCGATCGCCGTCAAACCCCGTTGCCCCGCCGAGACGTCTCCGGCGCTCACGCCCGGCTTCGCGCATGAAAAGCAGGCGCAATGGACAGCGTTCCTGCGGCGGACCGAAATCGCGCCGGCGCCCGAACCATTCACAGCCGTTCAGGCGCAGATCGCCAAGTTGGTCATGCCACCCCTTTTAAGGCTCGTCGATGGCGGCAGCTTCAAGGGCAAAATGGCCAATCGCTGGCCCATGGCTAGGTACAGACACGTAGCAATATCTTGCCGGTTGCCAATTTGGTCAGCTGATCACTTCGTTCAGCCGCACTAGATGGTCGAGGATCTGCAGATCGCTTGCGTTTTCGGGCAAACCTGCGGCAACGAGAATCGCCGCATCAAGCGTTTCGATAAGGGGATGGGTCTGCCAAGCGAGCAGATATCGCTCGCCGTCAAATTCGGAAGGGGGAGAACTACGTGTGTCTTCATCGATGTTGCGGATGACGCGCTCAAGAGCGTCTTTGGAGCGACGTAATCTCAACTGCGCCGGCCCGTCGTCGTGCCGCTGGACCTCGAAGGCGTCGGGCATCGGAAAGGTTTCGAATGTCCCGGACACGGAGAAACGCGACATCCAGCTCGTTGACCTCGATGTGGTTGCGCGTGCCCAGACGGCGAACAGTCGGGAAGAAAGCAGCGCGGGCACCGAAGCGTCACCGGCGAACAGAAACATTCGCTGCGAAGGAACCTCATCCCAGTCGATTTCGGCGAGCGCTACCGGAAGCTGTCCGTCTTCGATGACGAATCGTCGCACCTTTCCGTCAGGGACCGTCCAGGCGACCCGGAGATCGCCCGGTCGCTTAGGGGGATATTGCGGGTTCTCCGGGTTCAGACCCAGTTGCTCGCTCAGCGCCAATGCGCCTCCATCTCCCTGCCGACAGGCGGTCTGAAAATCGGCCCAGGGCAGCACGAAGTCCGGGATCGGCGGCTTCAGCTCATCGTTTCCGCGGTTGATCGACGCGCGATAGCGACGGACGCTGTCGAACAGCGTCGATTCCGAAGAAAATCGCCATCTCTCATATTGGTGGCGCTCAAGCCGGATCACGTCGCGGGGGTCGAGCCCACGGGTAGCAAAGCTGCGATTGCCCGGCATTCTGTGCAGCGACGGCAGAGAGATCTCTTCGGGCAACGATCCGGCATCCGACCAGCCTTTCTTGAAGATGCGCGCGATCGCATCGCGGTCGGTGTAGCGCGCAACTGGCCAGTTCTCCTCCGCCGCGACCCGCAGGGTTTCTAGCGACGGCGCTTCCGCCAGTACCATAAGCCGTTCGCTTGGCCCTTCTTTAGAGGCGCGCAGCGTCGCCACCCCGACAGGATGGCGGAGAGAAGCAGTCAGTCTCTCGGGAACGTCCCGCCCAACGCGGTTGCGGCGTATTCCCTTCGGCGCTTCCCGATGACCGATTTCATCGACCACCGCTTCGGCAAACTCCTGAAAACGAGGCCTGCGCCGCAGGATCTGGCCATAGGCGTTGCTCGCGGCCGGCTTCCTGCGCGCTACGTTTCGCATCTCAAAATAGAACGGGAGAGCGACGTCGTCGTGCCCCCCGCGAAGCATGAGAGGTAGTCCGCTAGCCTCCGACGCAAGCTCTGCGGTGTCGGTCAGGGGGTCGGCTCGCTGACCGCTGCGTGCGGCGAAGGTCAGCATCGTCGGCCCGTCATGTCGTCCATTACGCGTCAGATGCCGGCTGACCGGGTTGTCGCCCGCGCACAGCATCGCTGCACCGATCACGCTGTCCGCGATCCGACGGTCCAGCGATCGCCGCTGATTGCCAGACCAGAACGGGGAGCGCGCGATCGACGTGTCGATGATGGTATCGAACCCGAAGTTGGGCTCCTTCGGTGGCGGCCCCATCAGCACATCGGACGGTTCCTCCAGTGGCAACGCCGGTGCGAGGAGTCTGATCTGCGGATGAGATCCCGAGGTGAGCGCACGGCGGACGTCGGCATACTGCCGCGATTTCGCGTTGCCGGTGATGGCGTCATCATCCGCAAGCCAAACGATGGCGCCATATGCCGAGAAATCCTTCGGCATGTTCCTGCCGTCGGCGACGTCGATGGTCGGTCGGCGGCTCGAATCGGGCCAGCCCCTTCGGGAATCGAACTGTCGCACCGAATATTCCGGAACACGGTAAGGGCTGCCGCTTCCCCAGTCGGGCACCCAGTCGGGCGTCTCGACATGCCGGGCGACCCGTTCGGCTCTCGGCCCAGAGAAGATGATCAGAACATCGCTTCCACGGTCCATCCACGCATCATCCCATTCGGTGCGTGGCGGAGGGGCAAAATCCGGCTCCATGACGGCGCTGGTCGGACCGGACAGGCCGATGTCGAGGGCCTCGGCGAGCGCGGCGAGACTCTCGTTCAGCTTGGACAGAACGTCGGCCTTCGCCAGCGCTTCGCCCAATGCCTCAGGAAGTTCAATGCTCATGGTGCCGTCATCGACGTCGACGATCTCGGTCTGCGAGATCAGCGCCCGGATCGTCGGTTTGAGTTCAGCATCGCGCGCGATATGCCGCAGCGCCACCATGGTCCGCTGTCTCAAAAGCGTGTCGCGCAGCCACACATGCGCCTCGTCGGCGCCAAACGCGGCGGTGAGATAGTCGATCGCCGTCCGGGCGATCTCCGCGGTTCCGAGCCGGCCGGAATGCAGTGCAAGATCAAGCAACGTCAACGGCGCATGAGCCCGCATCTCGGGTATCTTGTCCTGCAGCGCATCCAACAACTCATCGGCAGTGCCGACGAGTACGGCGCTCTCCCAGAGAAACACGTCGACCCAATGATCGCCGACGGCGACTTCCTGAAGCTCGGCCTCCGGCAGATGTTCGATCTCATGGGCTTCGTAGATTTCGAACTCGACGATCCTACCGGAATGGTCCGCATCGATCGAGCAGACCGCCGTATACCAAGTGTTGGAGCGAGGCCCCGTCGAGAAACAGGGCAAGGCAAAACCGTGCGGCATGAGCGGGACATACCCCGCCAGGAACAACTTCTGCGGAGAGTCGTCGGCTGTCACAGCAGCTTGTTGTCCGAGAGCCATTTCTTCGCGATCCTTGCAATCTCCTCCTGAAACTCGTTCGGGGCGGTATTGGGCTGCCAGTCGTAGGTCTTCCAGGCCACCTCTTCCGCTTTCAACCGATCCATGAACTGCTTATTCGAGACGCTTGCATCCTCAAGGTACTGCTTGGGCAGGATGGCGAGCAGGACATTGCCTTTGAGCGGGACGTTCTGATCGGTCGCGATCTCCACCGCGGATGCCCGCTTGTCGGGCTGGTTGCTTCCGGTCCGGGCTAGGCGGGCGATGTCGACGAAACCGCGCGTGACGGTCTCATGCTGCGGCACACCGTCAAGAATGTCTCGACGCAGCTCGCCCTCGAAATAGGCGTCCAAAGTCGCGAATGCCCAGCCGATATGGCCCACTGCGGCCTCGTGGCTGGGAGCGAGCTCATAGTCTTCGAGATAATCGTGAGGATCGGCCTGTGGCGCAAAGACCCCGGATTCCGCCCCACCGGTATCGAAGGGGTAGACATGATAGGGCGTGGGCACCGCGTCCGGCGACAGGATGAACACGAAGGGAAAGCGGTTGATCTGGTGGGACTTCGCATCCCCGTCCTTGCGACGATAGGCGGGCCGAAGCACGAAGAAGTACAGCAGCGGCACCTTGCCGAAGACCGGGCATGGGGAGGTCTGCAGCTGCCGGGCGGCCACGATCTCGCGTGCGATGCCGACCGCGGTGACGTGCACGAGCGGGAGCTTGTCCGGCAGTGCGCCCTTGGCCCCCCGGGCGCGCAGCCGCCGGTCTGCTGCGGTACCGCGTCGGCGGGGCAGGCCCCCATTCTTCTTCCCGGCCATCTATCGACGCCCCCGCGGACACCTTGCGATCGCGGCCCTCATGCTTCGACGCCGTCGCGGTCGAGCAATCCAGCCTGTCGCACCGCGTTGATCGCATCGAGCGCAGGTCGCGCCTGTTTGGGTGAAGGCTTGCGCTCCCAACCGCCTGCGGCATAGCTCGCGAGCGTGCGGCAGATCCCGGCGGTCTTCCAGTGAATGGTCTTGGACTGCTGTCCCTTTTCCGCCGCCTCCAGCCAGTCCTGGCTCGAGATTTCCATACATCGCCGCACACGTTCATAATCTTCGGCTGAAAGCTCCTGGGCTTTTCCTGTCGCGCCGGCAGCGGACGCAGTACCGGCGTTGATGAGTTCGGGCGGCAGGGGGTCCGAAAGCGGGGGCAACTGGTCGCGGACCTCGTTCCAGCAGTCTTCCTTCTTGAACCACTCGCCCGGGTTGCGCTGCCCGGCGGTCGTGCGAAGCAGCACATCAATCTGCGGTGCCCACTGGCGGATGAGTCCTTCCAATTCGGGTGAAATAGCCTGTCGCTTCCAGATCCCTTCGAAATCGATGCGGCCGCCCGTCCGGTGCGATAGTCCGGACATAATGTAGGCCACGATCTGTGCGCGATATGCCGGGAACTTCATGAGACGGATCAACCGCTCGGCCGAACGGTACAGCACCGTGATCGCGATGAGCTTGCGAAACCATGCATCGTCAGGGGCAGATGGCGGATTGTCCTTCATCCGTTGCATGAAATACTGGAAATTCTTCTGGCCACCGAGGCACACCCGGAACGGCAGCCCCGACCAGGCGTGGAGGTAACGGGCGAGATCCAGCTTGCTCAGCCGCCGGGTCTTGGGCGTCTGAACGCGGAAGCTCTGCTGATCGGTCTTGCGATAGGACGCCTTCTGCTCAGCGGCCAGATAGGAACCACGGGCACGCTCGTAGAACCAGCGGCCGCGGCCGTCGTCGAGCCACATGTTGTTCGCGAGCGTCTCCACCTCCTGATGAAACGGGTCGCTCGCGGAGAAATCCGCCAGCTGCACCGTATTCTGGCGGTTCGCCGCGCGCGACACCGAGCTCACCATCGTGCTGAGATCGCCGTCCGTGACATGGATGATCTTGACCGGCACCTCGACGCCGTCGAGCCGGATGCTTTCCTTCCAGCGGGCGCGGTGAAGGGAGGCGGTCGTCTGACCACCATTGACGATCTGCAGACCGAGAAGCTTGCTGATATGCTCGCGGCCCATCGCATCCTTTTCCAGGACGATGTCATCGACGGTCGCCACGATGCCGTTGTTGAACGCCATGAACATCGACGGCTGTTCGACGATCGTCCGGCGCAGTTCCGCATTTACGCTTTTGCGGCCCTGAATGCCGAGAAATGCGCGCACGTTCAGCTCGAGCAGTCTGACGCCGTAGCGATGGTAGATGCGTGAGAGCACGTCGCCTGGCAGCACGGCGAGATAGGCCTCGTAACCCCCGTCACCCGGCCGGACGTGGAGGCACGGCAACGTGCCGCCGGTCAGCTGCTTCAGATCGACCGTAATGTCGGAGCGGGTTTCGCCTTCGCCGAGGATCCGGTGCAGCCTGACGATGTCATAGGCGTCATGCTCAACAAGGCGTCCGCCCCACTCCGCATCCTGCGGCAGCGAACTCGGCAGCAGCGCGTCGGTCAGCAGCGTGATCCGGATCGCCGTGATCTTGTCGGCGTCCTGCTCGATCCGGCGCGCGAGGTCGCTGGCGTCGGTGTTGGAAGGCTCAAGTTTGTCGGCGAGTCCGTCGACGGCGGCGCGGGCGAACCGGAGTGCGCGTTCGAATGCCCTCGAAACGTCTGCGGCCGGCAGCTTCGCCGACGGCACATCACCCACATGCAGCGTCGTGAACAAGTCGAGGACACCGCGTTCCTCGTCGAACGCATAGCCGTCGATGCGATAGCTCGCGCGCCCTGAATAGCCTTCCTGATGGAGATCGAAGGCCGCATCCACATGCCCCGCTTCCTCAAGGCGCTCGAGGACGATTCGTGTGAACATCTCGGACGAGAACGGCGTCGGCGCGTCTGGTCCGCTGACGGCGTCCTCAATTTCGTTCGCCAGCCCCTCGGCGAATGCGTTCAATGGGTCGTCGGTCATGTCGAACGGCTCCGGTACGCGTCGATTGTGGTGCTGGAGGGCCCGGCGAAACCTTGGACTGCGGAAAGGTCGAGCGCGTAGCTCGCGTCGATGATCGGGGCAGGCACGGCGGCTCGGGTCAGCCGCGGAAAGGCATCGACGATGCCATAGCAAACGATCTGCTGGAGCCGCGACCGCACGCCCGTTCGGGCGGCGGCGTCATCGGGCTGCAACCCGCGGCGGAGCAGCGCATTGGAGAAATCGCGTCGCATCGCCTGCGACCCGAGCAATCCGTCGATGGTCGCGATCAGCTCGTCCATCGTCTGACCTTGCGGACTCTCTACCAGGCGGACGTGCACCAGATCGAGGCGATCGAGGCCGGTGACGTCCAGCTGATCCAGGGTCGAGATTCGTACCCTCGAGCCTGGCCCCGTGGTGGTCTTCACCTCCAGGGCGTGACCGGCATTCTCAAAATCATGGAGACCATCATCCGGCGCCCGCCACGTCGCCAGCAGTTCCGGCGCGTCGAGAAGGAGCGTGCTCAGCACGTACAGCTCGCCGAGGAGACCGATGACATCTGATCGATCCATGCCGCTGGCAAGCGAACGCAGGAAGAGCCGCCATGCCTCAAGCCGATCCAGGAGCACCGTGAAAGGCTGGCCAGCCTCCGTTCCAGCGCTGAAAGTCAGCAGATCCGCGCACAGAGTCGCGAAGAGATCGCGTCGCCCACGGTCCTCCAACGACAGCACGAGCAGCTGACCTGCTTCGCCAGCCGCGCGAGCGAGCCGCATCCCGCCCACCTCGAAGCCGGCGTCCGCCACACGGCCAGGATCAGGCAGATCGAAGAGCAGACATGGCGAACCGTCCACCACACGCAGAGCGGCGTGGACGTCGAGCTGTGCCGCCTCCTCGATCCGCCGGCTGACGAACTGACGGCCGCCCGTCGCGCCGGCGAGCTCGGCCCAGTATCGCGTCATGCGTTCGATCGTCACCGTCATCGACGGGCCTGCTCGCGCTGCAGGACGGTGTTCTCGACGTAGAACTTTCGGCTTGCCGTGCTGCTTTCAGGAAAGCTGATGACAAGGCCGATAGCAGGCCCGTCGGTGTCGATCAGACCATCTTCGTCGGGATCGAGCGGATAGATGATCAACATGCCGCGGGAACTCGGGCGGATCCGTCGGATGTCCGGACCTGCCGGACGATCGGCTGGCGCGAGCCCTGTCAGGGAACGGGCACGGTTGGTCAACGCGAGAGCCTCCGCAAACTCGTGCTGCGTCAGGTCCATCGCTTCGTCCGGCGGGTTGAGGATCGATTTGACGATGTAGCGATCGGCTGTACTTCGGCGGCTCGCCAACGGTCGACGGATGATGCTGGAGAGGGTGTGGCCGGCGATTTCGATGGTCCGGCCGTCACCTGCCGCGACCAGGACGCTCCATTCCGACAGTTCCGACGGAGACTGGCGCAACTGCGTCTCGACATAGGTCGCGAGCCGCATCGCCTCGATCTCGGTGTTCTCCGGCGGAAAGGTCAGTGTCCGAAGATAGGCAGCAACGGCCTCTCCCGAGACGCCGCGCCAGAGGAGACCGGCTGCCGTTCCCCCGTCGGGGCGTGGTGCGCCGTCTTCTGGCGGGTCGAGCGATTCCAGGAAGGTTTCGGTCGCGGCGACATTCTGCTCAAGAACACCGCGCTCGGTGTACATCACCGTCTGGATCTTACCCTCGCCGGCATAGCCGGTGGGCCGTTCCACGGCATGGCGCTGCTTGTTGGAGGCGGTGACCGTCATCACACTGTGAGATTCGACCCGCAGGCCGTAATCCTTCGGCGTCTGCAGCATCAGACGCATGTGGGCGAAGTCGGCGCGGAGATCCTTGCTGGCAGTGGCGACGTGGCGGAACCAGTCTTCCATGTCCGGGGTGGTGTAGAGGCGGCAGATGTCCGCGAAGCCGCGTCGATAGCCGAACCACCGCCCCATCTGCAGCAGGCTGTCATACTGCTTGGTGATCCGCAGGAAGTAGCTGACGCTGAGACCCTCAAGCGTCAGACCGCGCGAGAGCTTGTCGCCGCCGATCGCGATCACCGAAAGCCCGGTTTCCTTGTAGCGGTCATAGTCCAGACCTGCCTTGGAGCGGCCATTGGCGACGATGACCTGGATCTTGTCGCCCGAATCCGCGAGCGCGCGCCGGACATCCGCCCATTCGACGGGCACGATGCCGCGATCGAACACCGTGCCCGTCAGTGCCGCGCCGGTGGGCACGAAGTCCGAGGTCCAAAGAGCTTCGAGTTCGGCAAGCGTCTCCGCATCGTTGCCGGAAATCCGGGCGCGGAGATCGTCAAGATAGCGGATGACCTGCGCATAGACCTGATCGTGCACGTCGACGTATCGCGACACGTGGATCAGCATCGAGTTGTGGGCGGTCGGCCTGCCCCGTGCCACCCGGACCGCGCATCCAATGACGAAACACCGGACGGCCTCCCGCAACGTCGGGGGGAGCTCGTCGCGGCCTTCGAAGCGAGGTCGCAGCGTCTTGTCATGAACGTCGGGAATCCAGGATTCAGCCGCTTGGTTGACGTAGCGGATCAACGGCAATCCGGCGTGTGCGCCGTCATTCGTGCCGAACACCGCTGCCGGTCCGAAATAGTCGTCAGGAGGCGTCAGCGAGAAGATGAACGTCGAGGGGAAGAGGTCGAAGCCATAGGCGTCGGCGGCGCGCTCGTCGTGGATCAGGATATTGGCGAACGGCGTCGCCGTGTAGGCGACATAGGCTGACCGCGCGAATGACCCGAGCAGCTTGCGGATCTCACCGTTGATCTTGGTCGGATCATAGTCCTCATCGAACGTGCCGTCGGGCAGCGTGGGTTGATCCTTGGTGTCGATCGAGGCCTGATCCGCCTCGTCGTCGATCAGGAGGAGCGGCGCCGCTCGGAAATCCTCGCGCAGCTTTCGGATCCAGCCGTTGAGATTGCGAAGGATGGTCGCGTTCTTCTTGACGACGAACAGGCAGGGTTGATCGAGCGGAGCGAAATTCGCCTGCCGCGCGAAGGCGATGTTGAAGTCACCGTTCGATGCTGCATGGGTCAGGCTGCCCACGGGCAGAGGCGGCGGCATCAGTCCGACGCCGATCGCCCTCATGCGGCCGTCAGCCTGCTGATCGGGACGGGTATCATATCCGAGAAAGTCGAGTTCCATGCGGAACTGGGTCTGGAGCCGCAGCAGATTGTGCATGCCGGCAAGCACAATGATGACGCGGTAGCCGGCATCCACCGCGCGGTTGATGACCCCGGCATAATGCGCGGTCTTCCCGGACTGGACGTCGCCGACGACCAGACCGCGCCAGTTCCACGGCCCGTCACGGGTCGGATCATCAAGGAGTTCGACGACGCGCGCCGTGCTGTCGCGAAGCTCTCCCACGGATTGGACCGGCCACTCATCCTCGGCGAGCTTCTGAAGATAGCGGCTCATGAAGGGGCCGGGCTTCCGACGGTCGCCGACATACCATTCAGACGGCAGCGTGCGATCGACGAGCCCGATGGCCGCGCCCTGCTGTACCACATAGGCGATCTCGAGAACGCGCATGATGTCGGCGATCTCGATGGCGGCGAAGACGCGACCTGTTCGCCGCTCGACCATCGGTCGGACGGCGTCGATCGCCTCGCTGATCGCCCCGCGCTCGATCGGTTGATCGTCGGTCGACGTCAGCAGCTGTCGCGCCATGTTGAGCAGCGTGGTCTTGGGATCGTTGCTCACGGATGCTCCTTCAGATGTACGAGGACCCGCGCCCGGACGGCCGGCGTGTCAATGCGAAGTGTCTTGAGAAGCGCGTCGAGCAGGTCTTCCGAGGCGCCTTTGGCCGACGATCGCAGGACGAGCGCCAATTCGTCGACGAGGGCGGGATCAACGGGTTCCTGAGCGGTCGCCTCATCGGCGCCTTCGGAGACGTCGAGCCAGATGCGCTCGATCGGCACCGAGCGCTCTATCAACGTCAACGCAGCTGAGAACAGCCCTGGATCGAACGTGGCCGGATCGGACAGTCTCGTGATCACCGGATGATCGCGCGCGATGCGATAGCGCCGCTTTCCCGACAGTCGTTCTTCGACCCAGAGTCCCGCCACGTCTGCAGGGCGGGAAGGCCCACGCACATTGCCGCCACGCCACGCGAAGACCTCGCGCGCCACCTCCCTGCAGGTTGCCCCGATCCCCGAGAGCCTCGCCCGCATCGCGGCGGGCGGGCGCGCGGCCGACTTCCTCACGTCGATGCGCCACGCCGCGTCGGCCTTTGACGGCAGATCGACGGCGATGCGCGCCAAGCGGCTGCTTTCCTCCTTGGTCCAGGCGCGGGAGCCGCCGAGGCCGAGCCAGCTGCCCGCGACGACGAGGCGCTTCGCCCGATAGACATAGAATCCCTGCCGTTCCGCCCAACTGCCCGGACCACCCGCCGCCGCGTATTCCGCTTCATTCGCGAACCGGTCGCGATGTGGCAGGACGAAGGGCGCTACGTGGACGCCGGCGGAGCCGCTTCCGACCCGTCCCGCTGCGAGCGTTCTGGTTGCAGGATGGGTGCGCAGCATGGGATCCCAGCCCTCCACGGCGCGCTCGTTGACCACGATCGCCAGACGGCGGGCATCCAGCGAAAGGAAGCGGTGGAAGACCATCGCAAAATGCGCTCGAACGTCCTGGATCTTCGCGTAGAAGCCCTCCTCGTCCAGACCGTAAAGTCCTCCGATTTCGTCCATTGCTTCAAGGACCAGCATGGTCCCGCTGACGTTTCGCTCCAGTGTGGTGAGCTGCTTGATGCCGATCGGCATCACCTCGGTCTGTACCGTCCATCGATCCGTCCGGCGGACCTCGTCGACATCCCACATCATGCTGTGCGTGATGCCGTCCTGGCGCGAGATGACGGTGAGCCGCCTGCATTGTGAGAGCGATGCCGTCTTCAGGCCCAGGCCGAAACGGCCGAGGTCGTCGGGGTCCCGGTCCACCGATGGCCCCACGCCGCCGAAGCGCATCGCCTCTTCAAGCTTGTCCGGCGCCATGCCCCGACCATCGTCGAGCAGGATGATTCTCGGATCGCCATCATTCCATTCGATATCTAGTGAAATGACGCCGGCGCCGGCTGCGATGCTGTTGTCGACGAGATCTGCAAGGGCGGTTTCCGGGGAATAGCCCAGGCCGCGCAGGGACTGCAGCAACGCCGACGCCGTCGGAATGATGTCAAGCTGCGGCAATCTTCTGCATCCCCCCGGATTTACTGTGCTGTTCCGTCGGTTATTGACCGCCGCACGGTCCCTGTCGACGGCCAGCGTTGATTTCTCCCGAAATGAACCAATCTGCCGGCGTGTTCTATTGACGCGCAGCTAGGCACATGAAGGTCACGCCGCGCGCCTGCGACTGCCTGCAAGAACCGCCCGCGCGGCGCCGGCCGCAAGCTCTGCCTTCAGATGACGCGCGACCGCCAATGCCAGGAGCGGAGGCACCGCGTTCCCGATCTGACGGAACGCGGCATTCATCGCGCCCGCGAATCGGAACCCGTCGGGGAAGGACTGCAGACGCGCCGCCTCCCGCACCGAC
Source organism: uncultured Sphingomonadaceae bacterium (assembly GCA_964250105.1). GTDB lineage: Bacteria > Pseudomonadota > Alphaproteobacteria > Sphingomonadales > Sphingomonadaceae > Polymorphobacter_B. The sequence continues at coordinate 5,530 of CAXUEV010000003.1, read as the reverse complement.
ACGGTGCGCTGCTGCCTGCTGTCCCAGTGGATATGGGAATAGGTGTCCTTGCCCATATGCGCGGTCAGCGTGCGCGACGGGGAGGTAGGTTCCAGCTTCCACCATTTGTTCGGGAACTTGCCCGGGTCGTAAGGTGGCACGCAGCTGCGCCGCGCTTCCTCGTAGCGGATGCTGCCCCTGCGGGGACGGGACTGTTCGGCCTTCAGCTTCTCGGCAAAGATCTCCTCGGCGATCTTGAGCGCCGTCGGGTAGTCAGCGCCGGTCGGCATCCGGCGGAAGATCGCGAAGTCGCGCGGAGTCAGGCGCACGACGTGGCCGTCAACCTGGGAGCCGGTGCCGAAGCCCTGCCATTTGCGCATCTGAGTGGCATAGGATGGCAGGGAAGCCGACGAGCGATAGGGCAGAAAATCGCCAACCTTACGTCGCCGCATGGTGACGGGATCGCGATAATGCTCCGAGATATAGGGGAGGTCCGATAGTGCCGCCTTCACCGACACGGCGCCGGGCAGACCATCCGCGGCCACCGGAATCGGATGAAAATGCGAGTTGTGGGTCGGAATATATTTGAGCGCGACCGTCCGGGCACCCTCGTAGCCCGATGGCAGCTCAGCCGCGTGGCTCGGTGCGGGAAAAGTCGGCACATATCCAAGCCTGCGATCGACGGCGACGAGAAACAGACGCTCACGAAGCTGGGGTACGCCATAGAATGCGGCATTGAGGAGCGTGTAGCGCGTCTCATACCCCATCTCATCGAGAGTTTCGCAGATCTCCTCGGGAATGTTGTGGCCGCCGAAATTCAGGATGTCAGGAACATTCTCGATCAGGATCACGACGGGCTGGACCGTTTCGACATATTCGAGAAAGCGTCGATACAGCTGCGCGCGCGGATCGTTGCGGAACGCCTCGTCGTCTCCCGTGATGGAGCGCAGCTTCGACCGTCCTATGCGCGCAAACGCCTGACAGGGCAGCCCGGCGGCAAGAATGTCGAACGCCTCGCCTGGATCGCCGAGATTCAGATCGGCCGCCAACGTCTCAGGGCCGCACGCGACCATGTCCCGAGGCGCGGTCCAAGCCTCCGACGCGCCGTCGGACGGCGCGAGATTCATGGAATAGCTGGCGGCGGCGGTCTGATCGCTTTCGACATGGGCTACAAGTTGAAAGCCCGCGGTCTGCAGCCCAAGCGACATTCCGCCGCAGCCCGAACACAGCTCGAGCACGCGTGGTGCAACGCCATCGGCGATGCGCTCTATCTTCGTCAGACGCAGTGCGGACGAGATCACGCCGCGTCCACCACGAGATGCCTGAGCCGATCCGGCAGGTCGGCCGCCGATGCCTCGCATTCCCAGACGATGACGGGATCCCAGCCAGCGGCGAGAAGTTTTGCCTGCGCGGCGACATCCCGCTCGACGTTGCGGGCGAACTTCTGCTGCCAGAAGGCGGCGTTCGACTTCGGCGTGTAGGCCTTTCGGCACTCTGAATGCCGATGCCAGAAACAGCCGTGCACGAACATTGCCTTACGGCGCCGGACGAAGACGAGATCCGGGCTGCCAGGAAGGTCCTTGCGGTGGAGTCGGAAACGCAGTCCCAACGAATGTGCGACCCGCCGCACCATCATCTCAGGCTTCGTATTCTTGCCGCGGATTCTGGACATGATGACGGAGCGCTGCTCCTTCGTCACCGTATCCATTCCGCGTTCCCCTGCTGTTCCTGCCCTACCATAATGAGAAACGGTGTAACGCGCCAGCGTCACTGTCTGACCTGCGAGCGAAAGGCGCTGGGAGCATAACCAAAAAGCAGTATCCCAGGTGAGCAGCTTCGAAAGGGTGTCAGGCGGCCCGAGCTCCTATGCTCCACGCACATTTAAGGACATTGGTGATTGCCCGGTGATTACAATGGCTAAATACGTCGGCAAAAATTCCGTATTTTTCGTATTTATTTCAGATCGATACGGCGGATTTAGGTCTGAGGTGTGGTACTTCCGATATCGGCGTATTTAGCCGGCGACGTGGAATTTCCGAGATGATGGCACCATGGCGATAGCAGAGCTCGAGCGCCCGGCGGGCACCGCCGCGGACTGGACCGTCCCGCAAAATTGGTCGCGCTACACCGCGGTAGAGCATGCGACCTGGGACAGGCTGTTCGCGCGGCAGGCCCGCATGCTGCCCGGACGCGTGGTGCCCGAATTCCTCGCCGGACTCGATATATTGCGCCTGTCCAGGCCGGGCATCCCCGACTTCGCGGAACTCTCCGAACGGCTGATGGCGGCGACCGGATGGCGGGTCGTCGCCGTGCCCGGCCTGATCCCCGACGAAATCTTCTTCGATCACCTCGCCAACCGGCGTTTCGTCGCGGGCAATTTCATCCGCGCGCCGGAACAGCTCGACTATCTGCGCGAGCCCGACGTCTTCCACGACATATTCGGCCATGTCCCGCTGCTCGCCGACCCGGTCTTCGCCGATTATATGGAGGCCTATGGGCGCGGCGGCCGGCGCGCCGCAGGGCTCGGCGCCATCGAGAAGCTCGCGCGGCTCTACTGGTACACGGTCGAGTTCGGCCTGATCCGCGCCGGCGACGATCTCAGGATCTACGGCGCCGGCATCGTTTCGTCCTTCGGCGAATCGACCTTCGCGCTGGACGATCCTTCGCCCCATCGCCTCGGCTTCGATCTGAAGCGCCTGATGCGGACGAAGTATCGCATCGACGATTATCAGCAGAGCTACTTCGTCATCGACAGCTTCCACGATCTCCTCCGCCAGACGCTGGAGACCGACTTCACGCCGCTGTACGAGGAGGTCGGTCGCGAGCCCGCGATCGAGGTCGAGACGATCCTGCCCGGCGACAAGGTCTATACGCGCGGCACCCAGGCCCATGCGCGCGGGCCTTCGCACCGCGCCGGCCCCGTTTCCGGCGAAGGAAGAGGATCGGATTTATGACCGGCGACAATGGCAATCCGCTCGGCCTGGACGGGTTCGAGTTCGTCGAGTTCACCTCGCCCGATCCGGATGCGATGGCGGCGCAGTTCGCGCAGCTCGGCTTTGTCGCGTCGCACCGGCATCCGACCAAGAACGTCACCCGCTACCGCCAGGGCCGCATCAACCTGATGCTCAACCGCGATGCCGACGGCCGCGTCGCCGCGTTCCGGGGCGAGCACGGTCCGTCGGCCAGCGCGATGGCGTTCCGCGTCGCCGATCCGGCGGCGGCGATGGCGTGGGCGCTCGCGCATGGCGCCAAGCCCACGATCGAGGACGATACCGTGATCCAGGGGATCGGCGGCTCCTACCTCTATTTCATCGGGGCCGGCAGCGATCCCTATGCCGATTGGGCCGAGCTGCCCGGCTGGCGCGAGGCGGCGGCCGCCAACGGCGTCGGGCTCGATCTGCTCGATCACCTGACGCACAATGTGAAGCGCGGGCAGATGCGCGTGTGGAGCGAATTCTACCGGACTTTGTTCGGGTTCGAGGAGCAGAAATATTTCGACATCAAGGGCAAGGCGACGGGGCTGTTCAGCCAGGCGATGATCGCGCCGGACCGGGCGATCCGCATCCCGCTCAACGAAAGCCAGGACGACAAGAGCCAGATCGAGGAGTTCATCCGCGACTATAACGGCGAAGGCATCCAGCATCTCGCGCTGACCACCGCCGACATCCACGCCACGGTGGAGAAGCTCCGCGCGCGCGGCGTCCGCCTCCAGGATACGATCGACACTTATTACGAACTGGTCGACAAGCGCGTGCCCGGCCACGGCGAGGATCTCGCGCGCCTCAGGGCCAACCGCATCCTGATCGACGGCGACGTCGAGCGCGAGGGGCTGCTGCTCCAGATCTTCACCGAGCCGATGTTCGGGCCGATCTTCTTCGAGATCATCCAGCGCAAGGGCAACGAAGGCTTCGGCAACGGCAATTTCCAGGCGCTCTACGAATCGATCGAGCTCGACCAGATCCGCCGCGGCGTCGTCACGGTCGACGGCTGAAGATGGACGAAGGCCTCATGACCGGCTTCGGCAACAGCTTCGCCACCGAGGCGGTGGCGGGCGCGCTGCCGATCGGGCGGAACAGTCCGCAGCATGCGCCTTTCGGCCTCTATGCCGAACAGCTTTCCGGCACCGCCTTCACCGCGCCGCGATCCGAGAACCGGCGATCCTGGCTCTATCGGATGCGCCCCGCCGCCGACCACCCGCCGTTCGGTCCGTATCGCGGCGCCACGCTGCTGCGCACCGCGCCGTTCGACGAAGTCGCGCCCAGCCCCAACCGGCTTCGCTGGGACCCGCTGCCGCTGCCGCCAACCCCGACCGATTTCGTCGACGGCCTCGTCACCGTCTGCGGCAACGGCGATGTCGCGGTCGGCGGCGGCTGCGCGGTCCACCTCTACGCGGCGACCGCGTCGATGACGGGCCGCGCCTTCTTCGATGCGGACGGGGAGCTGCTGATCGTCCCGCAACAGGGCGCGCTGCGGCTCGTCACCGAACTGGGCGTGATCGAGGTGGCGCCGCTCCAGATCGCGCTGGTGCCGCGCGGGATACGCTTCCGCGTCGAGCTGCTGGACGAAGCGGCGCGCGGCTATGTCTGCGAGAATTACGGCGCGCCCTTTCGTCTGCCCGAGCTCGGGCCGATCGGTTCGAACGGGCTCGCCAACGCGCGCGATTTCGAGACGCCCCGCGCCGGGTTCGAGGATGTCGATACGCCCTGCGAACTGATCCAGAAATTCCAGGGGGCCCTATGGTCGACCACGCTCGATCATTCGCCGTTCGATGTCGTCGCGTGGCACGGCAATCTCGCGCCTTGGCGCTACGACCTGCGCCGCTTCAACACGATCAACACGGTGAGCTTCGATCATCCCGATCCCTCGATCTTCACGGTCCTCACCAGCCCGTCCGAAACGCCGGGCACCGCGAACGCCGATTTCGTGATCTTCCCGCCGCGCTGGATGGTCGCCGAGGGCACGTTCCGCCCGCCCTGGTTCCACCGCAACGTGATGAGCGAATATATGGGCCTGATCGAGGGGCGATACGATGCCAAGGACGGCGGCTTCGCGCCCGGCGGCGGATCGCTCCACAACCAGATGAACGGCCACGGTCCCGATCGCGCGAGCTACGACAAGGCGATCGCCGCCGATCCCGCGCCGGTGCGGATCGCCGACACGATGGCGTTCATGGTCGAGAGCCGGAATGTGCTGCGTCCCACGCGCTGGGCGGCCGAGACCCCGCTCCGCCAGCCCGATTATGACGGCGTCTGGTCGGGGTTCGAGAAAGCGAGGCTGCCGCGATGATACCGATCGTCGACGAGACGCATGCGCCGACGCTGCGGAGCTGGGTCGCCGGCGCCTCGGACCATGCCGACTTTCCGATCCAGAACCTGCCGCTCGGCATCTTCTCGGCGGGCGACGGCCCGCGCGGCGGCATCGCGATCGGGGAGATGATCCTCGATCTCGCCCGCCTCGCCGAAAGCGGCCTTCTGGAAGGCGAGGCGGCGGAGGCGGCGCGATCGGCGGCGGGCGCGACGCTCAACCCCTTGCTCGCGCTCGGCGCGGGGCC
>CAXUEV010000002.1:0-37604 GCA_964250105.1 uncultured Sphingomonadaceae bacterium | reverse complement strand
GACCTGCGGCGTGGCCTGCGCCCATGCCGCGCCGGCACCGTCGGTCAGGCGGTCGAAGACGGTCTGCAGCGCGTCGAGCACGTCGCCCCCACCCGCCGCCCCGACCTGCCGCAGGATCGGTCCGGCGAGCTGCTCGGGGCCTTGGAAAAGCGTATCGAAAACAAGCACCTGGTAGCTCGGCCAGCTCGTCGCCAGCGCCAGCACGACGCCGATCTTGACGAAATGCGGCACCAGCTCGCCGAGCGTCAGCCCCGCCTGCCCCAGGATCAGCCGATAGCCGACGATCGCCACATAGATCGTCAGCGCGATCGTAAGCAACTGATAAACCACGCCTTCCGGCGACAGCAGCGCGGCATAGCCCTGCGTCACCTGCGCCGAGATCAGGCAATCCGCCCGCGCCAGCACGTCGCGCACCCCGCCGCCGGCCAGACAATCGCTCATCGCCCCACCTTCGCCAGCAACGGCTCGAGCCAGTCCGCCGGATCGTCCCCCAATTCCGCGCGCAACCCGTCGAGAATCCGCACGCTCGCCTCGCGCCCCGACAGCACCGTCAGGATGCGGTCGAGCCCGGTCAGGTCGAGGCGGGCGATGACGCTGTCGTTGCCATGCTTGATGAGGAAACAGTGCGAAGTATCTGGCAAGGTTCGGACGAGATCGAACTCGTGCGCGCTCAATCCGAAACCGCCGCGATAGTCCGCCTCCTGCGCCTTGGGATTGGGCATGAAGATCTGCGTCGCCGCCTGCTCGATGATCGCCGGCCCCACGCTCGAATCGAGCGCGTCGCGCGCGTTCTGCGTCGCGAAGCCGACGATGCCGCCGCGCTTGCGGATCGTCTTCTCCCAGTCCTTGATCCGCGCCACGAACACCGCATCGTCGAGCGCCTTCCACCCCTCGTCGACGACGATGATCGTCGGCGTCCCGTCGAGCCGCTCCTCAACCCTATGAAAAAGATACATCATCGCCGGCGTCCGGCTGACCGGATCGTCAAGCAGCTGCGTCATGTCGAAGCCGATGCCGTTCCCGCCAAGGTCGAGCCGGTCGTCCGCATGGTCGAACAGCCACGCCCGCTCGCCGTTCTCGACCCACGCGCCGAGCCGATGCGCGAGATCGCCCGCCACCGGCCGCCGGCCGCCGCTGAGCAACTCGCGGAAGTAGCGCAGACGGCGAAACGCCGGCGCCTGCTCGAAATTGGCGTCGACCGCCCCGGCGATCGTCTCGCGGTCGCTCGCGTCGAGCGCTGTCCCCGCCGGATCGAGCAGCCGCTCGACCCAGTCGGTGAGGAAACGGCGGTTGCCCGGCGTGTCGGCGAGCGCCAGCGGGTTGAATCCAGTCGGAAAACCGGGCCGGAGGACGCTGTAGCGGCCGCCGGTCGCGCGGATGAAGATCTCCGCGCCGCGGTCCTTGTCGAAATAGACCGTCCGCGGCGCGAGCTTCGCCGCCTGCGCCAGCAGGAAGGTGATGACCACCGTCTTGCCGCTGCCCGACGGACCGATGACGGTGAAATTGCCGAGGTCGCCCTGGTGGAAGTTGAAATGGTACGGCGTGCCCGACGTCGTCTCGAGCACGGTGACGGCATCGCCCCAGTGGTTGCCCGTCGCCGTCCCACTCGGGAAATTGTGCAGGCTGGCGAGGCTGGCGAAATTGCCGGTCGACAGTAGCGCGCGACGGGCGATGTCCTTGGCATTGCCGGGAAATTGCGCCCAGAACACCGGCTCGAGGGCGACGTCCTCGCGCACCGCGATCAGGCCGAGGTCGGTGAAGCTCGACAGCACGTCGGCGACGGCGGCGTCGAGCCGGCCGAGCTCGGGCACCCGCAGCTGGACGCTCAAATGATGCTCGCCGAAGCCGGCGCGGCCGGCGGCGACATTGTCCTTCGCCTGCGCGAGATCGGCGCGGAGCGAGACGGCATCGTCGTCGGTCGCGCGCATCCGGCGCAGCGCGAGGTCGATCCGGCCGAGCGCCGCGGTCCGGTCGACGAAGCCGAAGCTCTGCGTCACCACCATCTCGTGCGGCAGCCGCAGCAGATTGTCGAGCAGGCCGGGCGCGGTCGACGGCGGATAGTCCTTGATCGACAGCATCGCGCCATAGCGGCGCTCGGCCGCGGTCGCGCCCTTCAGGTCGATCGTGTCGCCGCCGAAGCTGACGCGCTTGTACGGCAGATATTGCCCGATATCGGCCCGCGGCAGCAGGACCGGGCGCAGTTCGCCGTTGAACAGGAACGACAGGAATTCGAGCGGCTCCGAACACGCGCCGTGCGGGGTCGCGTAGGCGGCGAGGCGGCGCGCGCCATAGGGCTCGAGCGAGCGCAGCATCGCCGCTACGGCATTGTCGAGATCGCGCGCACCGGCCGCGTCGCCGCGGGGTCCACGTGCCCGGAACATCGTGCCGACGGCGTCGAGCAGCCCGGTCCGGCCCGGCAGCGGCCGGCGGACCAGCGTCAGGAACAGCTCGTTGACGAACATCTGCTTCGCCGCCAGCCGCGCCCGCCACGCGGCGTCGACCTCGGCGCAGAACGGGTCCGGCGGGTGCCCCGGCAGCACCGCCGCCACCGGTCGGCGCAGGATGTGGTGGTAGATCGCGAACCGCGGGTCGGCGACGGCGCGCAGCATCGTCTCGCGGATCGCGTGTCGGTAGTTGAGGTCGTCGGTGTCGACAGTCTCGAACGGGAGGCCGGCGACGTGGAGCGTCTGGCACAGCATGCCGTCGCGGGTGGCGACGGTGAAGTCGTCGAGTTGGGCGGCATAGGGCAGGCGCGCACCTGCCGGCGTCTCGCGGCGGATCGAGGCCAGCGCGGTCACGGCCGGTACGAGTTGCACCGCCACGCCGCGAAGCCCGGCAGGCGGGGACAGCGCCGGGCGCGCAGCATCCACAGATCGAAGATACGCGGCTCGCGCAGGCAAGCGACCGTGCCGATCGCGTGGAGGAGCAGCGCCACCGGCAGCACCCAGAACGACTTGGTGACGAGGAACAGCTCCATCGTCGCCAGCGCGTTGAGCACGAAGAAGGTGTAGGTGACCCCGGCGAACATCTGCGGCCGGGTCAGCGCGGTGAACACCGGTTCGCGCACCAGTTCGGCCACGTCAGTTGATTCCCTGGGCCACGGTGCGGATGCCGGCGACGATCGCCCCCGCACCGAACAGGATGAACAGGCCGAGGACGACCGTCGCGCCGAACCGCCAGTTCATCCGCCCGGTCAGCATCAGCAGCCCGACGCTGGCCACGGCGATGACGGCGACCGCGGTGGCGACGCTGCCCATCAGCGTCCCCTGGATCCAGCCGAGCGCGCCGGTGATCGCCCCGGAGCCCTGTGGATCGAGCGTCACCGCCTGCGCCAGCGCCGGACGGCTGAGGATCAGCCCGACCACAGCCATTGGGTATCGCATGCTCGTCTTCAATTCGCGGCATCCGCCATTCGATCGAGAACCCGTGTAACGTAAGATACGGTCTCGGGATACGATGGGATGCCGCTGGCGCGGACGACCGCCGCCGGACCGGCATTGTAGGCGGCGATGGTGCGGACGAGGTCGCCGTCGAAGCGGTCGAGCAACTGGCGCAGATAGGCGGTGCCGCCGCGGATATTCTCCGCCGGATCGCGGCGGTCGGCGACGCCGAGCCCGCGCGCCGTCGCCGGCATCAGCTGCATGATGCCGACCGCGTGTGCCGTCGACACGGCGGCGGGATCGTAGCGCGATTCGACGTGGGCGATGGCATCGACCAGCGCCGGGCTTAGCGCGTAGCGGCCGGCGGCGGCATCGACCAGGGGGGCGAACGATCCGGCGCGAGCCGCGGCGGGAGGGGTACGCGACCGCGCGTGGATCGGCGGCGCGATTACGACCGGCCGATCGAGGCGCTCGACGCTGCCGTCGTCGCCGACTTCATAGACCGCCGCCGCCGCGGGAGCGGTCATCACCCACGCCAGCAGCACGAGCGCGCGCATCCCGGTCACTCCATATGGTCCGGCATATAGCCGGGCGTCGGCACGGCCGGTAGCGTCGCCGCGAGGATCGCCACCGCGATCAGCCAGCTCGACACGACCTTGACCGCGATAGCACCGCGATGGTCGATCAGCCAGCGCGCCGGCAAAGCCAGCAGGGCGAAGGGCACGGCGCGGACGAGGTCGCCCGGCGTGCCGGCGACCGCGACGACGGCCCCCGCCCACAGCCCTGCATTGCCGGCGAGAACCAGCGCCAGCGGCGTACCGACGCCGCCGCGGAGATGGACCGCCAGCGCCGCCACGACCACGCTCGCCCAGCAGCCGAAGAAGATCTCATCCTGCCATGCCGGAAGAAGCGGCGAGGCGAGCCCGACCGCGGCACCGGCAAGGAGCAGCGCCAGCGCCGGCGGCAGCGCGCGGCGCGGCGCGAAGGCCAGCGCGAACGCCAGCGCGGTGCAGATCAGCGCCGGCGGCAGCGCTCCGCCTCTCACCGGCCCAGCGCCGTCCACAGGAAATAGAGGCCGGCGACGAACACCAGTCCGCCGGCGCTGCGGGTCACGACGATCCCGCCCGGCCGGTCGTTCAGCAGGCCGATGCCGATGCCGACGACGTGGAGCATGCCGGTCGCCAGCACGAAGCCGACGCTGTAGCCGATCGGGTCGGCGGCGGACGGCAGCTCCTGGCCGTGCGCATAGCCGTGGAAGACGGCGAACACTGCGACGATCAGGGACGCCAGCCAGATCGGCGCGCGGATCGCGCCGGCGATCATCGCGCCGAGCACCAGCACCGACAGCGCGATACCGATCTCGACCGGCGGCATCGGCACACCGATGATACCGAGCGCGCCGCCGACCGCCATCACCGTCGGGAAGATGACCGGCAGGACGATGATCAGCGGCCGGCCGAGGAAGGCTCCCCACAAGCCGACCGAGATCATCGCCAGTAGATGGTCGAAGCCGCTCAACGGGTGGAGAAAACCCGATTGAAAGCCGCCGACCAGTCCCGTGCCGCTGTGCGCCGATGCCGGGGCGGCGCCGGCAGCGAGGAGGACGAGCAGGGCAGCATGCACCGAAGCGGCAGGTTGCGCGTATCTCGTGGCGGCGGCATCGCTGCCGCCGACCAGGGAGCGCCTATCCATGCGGAAACTCGTCCTGCTGCTGATGGGCGTCGCGACGAGCGCCGCGGCGCACGATTTCTGGATCCAGCCGCAAATCTTCGCCGCTCCGGTAGGGACGCCGGTGCCGGTAACGATCGAGGTCGGCCACGGCTCGTTCCGGCAACGCTGGTCGGTGGCGAGCGATCGCGTCGTCAGCTTCACCACGGTCGGCCCCGGCGGCAGCACCGACCACCGTGCCGACCTCCATCTCGACAGCGGCACCGCGGATGCCGAGCTCCGCTTCGCCACGCCGGGAACCTATATGATCGTGCTGACGACCAACCACGCATCGAGCAACCTGCCGGCGATCCGGTTCAACGATTATGCCAAGACCGAAGGCCTGACACCGGCGCTCGTCGCCCGCGCCCGGGCGGGAACGACCGAAGCGCCCGGCCGCGAGATCTACAGCCGCCGCGCCAAGGCGCTGGTGCAGATCGGTACGGCGAGTGGTCCCCAGTCGCAGGTGACGAAGCCGCTTGGACTGACCCTCGAGATCGTTCCCGAGCGCGATCCCTATGCGCTCAAGCCCGACGAGACGCTGCCGGTTCGCATCTATTATGACGGGCGCCCGCTCGCGGGCGCCCTCGTCAAGCTGACCAACCTCGACTTCGACGCCCGGCCGCTGCGGACGGCTGTCACCGACGCCCGCGGCCGCGCCACCTTCAAGCTGCCGTTTCGCGGCCTGTGGCAGATGAACGTCATCTGGACCAAGGCGATCGCCGGCAACCCCGACGCTGACTTCGACACGACCTTCTCCAGCCTCACCTTCGGCACCACGCGGCCGGGTAAGGCGCTCGAAGGCCGCTGACACGCGACCGACCTGCGACTAGATCGTCACCGGGTCGGTCGTCAGGCTGAGCGCATTGAGGTCGCCGGCCACCGGATCGGTCGCCTCGGCAGTGGCGTCCGTCCGATAGCGCGTGCCGAAGCCGGTGCCGAACATATCCTCGAGCTTGGTCGCCGGCGTCACGACGACCGGCGGCGTCGGCGTGTTATCGCCGTCGCCGCCGCCGCACGCCGACAGGCCGGCAGCGAAGGCGAGGACGGCGACGATGTTGCGGATGCGCGTCATGATCATCTCCGTCAGGGCAGCGTCTGCGGACGCGGCGAGCCGCGCAGCGGGGTGTTCAGGTACGGGAAGGCGTTGAGGATGTTCGTCGCGCTGCTGGGCGCACCGTCGGTGAACGCCGCCAGACCGGTCGGCGCGTCGGTCGACTTGCACAGCCCGAGATCGGTCGCTACGCCGGCGACCGGGATCGGGTAGCACAGCCGTCCCATCGCCACCCGCAGGGTGATGTCGACGGTGTCATCGCCAGGGCGGCGTCCGTTCGGATAACCGGCGAGATCGTTGCCGACGACCCCGAAGGTGCTCTGGCTAGCCTGCGGGGTCGGAGCGATCGCGGTGTTCAGCCGCAGCATCTCGGACGGCGTCACCGTCTTCAGCTGGTTGACCCCCGGAAAGCCGGTGAGGAACGTCGTCACGAGATCGTTGCGCGGGAAGTTGGTCGGTGCGATCGACCCCGAACCGCCGACGACGCCGCGGACGGGCGCGCGGAACAGCGCGTCGAGCAACGCCGGGAAGGTCGGATTGGTCACATAGTCGATCAGCGCGGCGTCGCCTTTGGGCTCGGCGGCGTTGAACAGATCCTTGTCCTTGATGCCGATGACCAGCTCGTTGACCAGCGGCATGCCCAGACGCGACACCTGGACATAGGCGCCGCCCTGGAGCGCCGGCGAGGCGAAGGTCGGCGCCGTCCGCAGCAGCTTGGCCTGCGGCAGGCTGGCGGTGCTCCACACGCCGATCGTGCCGTTGCCGGTGCCGACGAGGCACGACTTCGGCACTTCGATGGCGATCGAGGTGACGTTCTTCTTGCCGATCAGCTCCTGATTGTCCTGGCTCTGGGTGATGCCGCCCGGAAAGGGCGTGCCATTGCCATAGACCGGATCATTGTCGCCCTCGACGGGCACGAAGTTGACGAGGTCGAAGATCGGCCCGAGGTTGACGGCGAAATACTCGGCGCGCTGACCGACGAAGACCCGGCCCGGGGTAGCGCAGCCCGGCAGCGTCGTCGAATAGATGAACTTGTTGGCGTAGGTCGGATAATCCGGGATCGTCTTGCGGCCGGCATTGTCAAACGGCTTGAGGAACGCGCCGCCGGCGGCATTGGTCACCGCCGCACGCGTACCCGTGCGGCGGTCGCCGGTGATCTCGGTGATCGTATAGCTCTCGTTCTCGCCGAGGTTCGGGTCGCTCGGGTTCGTCAACGGCCCGGCCTGCCGCAGCGCGATCGACAGATCCTTGCCGCCGACGTTGACCGTAATGCCCTTGTCGGCGACCAGTGTGTTGGTGAACTTGAACTGGAAGGTCAGGTTCTCGACCGCATCGCCGTCGTTGTCGACGTGGATCTCGTAGAGCGCGTCGGGGTCCATCGTGTAGTAGTTGGGGCCGTCGCCGGGGCTCTCGCCGGGCTGGAAATTGGCGATGATCGTGACGAAATCCTGCCGTCCCGGCTCGTAGCTGGTGAAGGCGTAGACGTCGGTGTTGTCGACCTTCGGCATCTTGGTGATGTTCGGCGATTCGCGGTGGCTCGACGCCTGTGCCGGTACGGCACCGATCGCCAGCGCGCCGGCAATCGCCGTCCCGAGCGCAAGCCTTGTCCTATTGTCCACGCGAACCTCCCTGTTGTGCCGTCGCGGCATCGATAAGGTCGAACCAGCTACGTCGCTCCGCGACAGACGGCGCAGCCAAAAATCTGAAAAACGCTGTCACAACAGGTCCGCCCAGCGCCAGACGCCCGAGCCGAACGCCAGCGCCACCGGCCGGCCGGCACCGCCGACCGTCATCAGACGTGGCCCGGTGACCTCGACTTCGCGGCAGCCGGGCGCGGCGGCGAGGATGCGGTCGACGACGATCGCACGAATGGGATTAGCCTCCGCCGTCCCGCCGAGCGCCGCGGCACCGGCCCAGCGGCCGTCCCAGACCATCACCGCGTTCGCCACCGAGCGGCTTTCGGCCGGGACGGCGGCGAGCGCGCGGCCGACCGCGGCATCGCTCGCGAGTGCGGCTTGCAGCGCGGTGGCCAGGTCGCATCCGCCCGGTGCCGGCTGCTCACCGGCGATGTCGACCGTCGGTGCCGCGACGTCGACCGGGATCGCCGCCAGCGCCAGCCTCGGGACAGGTGGCTCCGCGATCGACGGTGCGGCAATGTCGTGCACGACGATCGCCGGACGCGCCGTGACCCTCTCGGCGACTCCGCTGAGGCTGGTGGCGAACGCCGCGACATGCGCCAGCGCGATCACCGCCACCAGCAGCGACCGGCTAGGGCTCACGCCGCTCATCACCTAGAAACTGTACCGCAGGCCGCCGGTGATGCCATTGATCATCCGGTCCTTGTCGTACTGCCCGTTATAGTCGACGACGAGCGACAGGGGACTCCGCGGCCCGCTGACGGTGAAACCGGCACCCGCCGTGTAGTAGTTGCGCCGCAACGCGGTCGGGGTGAACAGCAGCCGGTTGCTGTCGGTGCCAACCCCGCCGAACCCATAAGTGAAGCCGCGGTCGCCGTCGTGGCGGAACTCGTGACGATAGGAACCACGAACTTCGGGACGGACGCTGGCACCACCGACGTCGAACGCAGCGCCGACCCGGAGTCCTGCCGTCCCGAGCACCGACTGGTACGTGTCGCGGCCGAAGGTCAGCGCGCCGAAGCCGCTCCCCTCGCTGAAGCCGTCGACTCGGAGCCGCGCATAGCGGGCCCCGGCGAACGGCTCGACCTCCAGCCCGGCGAAGTTGAAGCTGAGGCCGGCGGTGCCGCCGCCGACATAGGTGCGGCTGTGCGTCGTCGTGGCGAAGGCGAGCGCGGTCGCGCCGAAGCGGACGCCGCGGCGCAGGTCGTAGTCCGCCTCGCCGTAGGTACCGAAGGCGTCGAGATAGAAGGGCCCGACACCGACCGTGCCGTAGGCTCCGCCGAAATAATTGTCGATCTTGCTGTCGGGCGTACCTGCGCCGAGCTTGGCGTGGACCGAGTCGTAGCCGGCGGTGACGCCGAGCAGCGAGCGCTCGCCGAAGCGGTAGTCGAGCCCGCCCTGGACGCTCGCCGCGGTATAACCGACGCGTGCCCGGTCAACCGCGGCATCGAAGTGACCATAGCGTCCGCTGGCGACGAGGAACGCGCCGAGCTTGCGGTCGCCTGGGCGGGCGAGCCCGGCAGGGCCGTTGACGCCAGTGCCACCGGCGCGGAAATCGCGTAGGTAGCGGCGGATCGTCTCCTCTGCGAACTCGACCGTCTGCAGTGTCACCTGCGGCAGCAGCGAATAGGCGCTCGGCGTCAGCTGCGAAAGCGCCGCGGCACGGTCTCCCGCCGCCAGGCCGTCGAGCGAATTGAAAGTCGCGTTAAGCGCTGCTGAGGGCACGCCGACAAAATTGTCGAGTGCGCCGCCGACCGCGATCTGGTTGGCGGTGGCCCCGTAGCTGGCGATCGTCGGCGGCGCGATGGCGAGGCCGGTGTACGGATTACCCGCCGTGCCGACGACTCCGACCAGGGTCGCGGCACCCGTCGCCAGGTTGACGCTGTAGAGCGATGTCGTCTCGGTGCCCGGCTGGGTCAGCGTGGCGAGGACGGTGCCGTCGCGGGCGATGTCGAAGCCGGTGATGTCGTTGCCGGCGACGCCGAGCGCACCGACGGTGAACAGCTGACCGCCGTTCGGCGACACCGCGCCGCCGACGCTGCCCTGCGTGGCGAGCACGCCGCGGTTGACGTCGATGACGTAGAGCGTGGTCGACGTCGCGCCGGCGACGTTGTTGGTGTACGCCGCGCCGACGATGCGGGGTGCCGTACCAGCGCCCGGATCGCCTGCGGCATAGGCGAGCGGCGTGTCGGTGGCCGCCAGCGCGCCGTTGGCAGGATTGATCCGCAAATTCTGGTTAGTGTTGCTGACCAGTCGCAGCCGGTCGACGGCGGGATTGAAGTCGATCCCGACGGCGGTGCCGAACACCGCGTTCGGGGCGCCGACCGCCGTTGCCGCGCCGTTGAGCGGATTGATCGCGTACAGCTGTCCGACGTTGCTGACGCCGTACAGCACGCGCGACGATGCCGGCCGATAGTCGAAGCCGAGCAACGTCTCGTTGCCGTTGATGCCGCTTAGCGCGACCGTGCCGATGACCGTGCCCGGCGCGGCGCTGTCGACCTTCACCAGCCGGTTAGCGACATCGAGAACGTTGATTGTCGCTGCTCCGGCGGACGAAGCGGCCCCGAGACCGATGACCAGGGCCGTTGTCGCACCGAACTTGCTCATCGATCACCCCAATTCTCTGTCTTTGATACGATACGCACGGTCGCGCACGATAGTTGCACTTTATCTGGCACAGGCCAGATCAACTTCGCGACCATGTCATCTTAAAGTCATCGCGGTACTCGCCCCGGTATTATTTCGAACGCGTCACCCGCCGGCACGATCAAGCGCCACCGGACAACCGCCAGCGTCATCGCTCGCCCTTGACCAGAGACTCTACCTGCGCCGGCTCCTGTCCTCAAACACCAAGACCGGCTGCGTACCACAGCCATAAAGATGCAGGGTCGTACCAAAATAATAATCGATCCGACGAAGGGGAGAATGTCGTGATTCAGAGGGTCGCCATCGGCGCCTTGTTCGCGGGGTCGTCGATCTTCGCCGTGAGCGGGGCTTTTGCGCAGGCTTCGGACGCAGTCGATGCCTCGGCTACAGCGCGCCCGGCTGGAAATACCACGGTAGACGAGATCATCGTCACCGCACAGCGGCGAAGCCAGGGGCTGACTTCGGTGCCGCTGTCGATCTCGGCGATCAGCGCAAAAGAACTCGACCAGACGGGCATCAAGGATATCGACAAGCTGGCCTATACCACGCCGGGCTTCATCGCCTCCGAAGGTGCCGGGTATACGCAGATCTATTTACGCGGCATCGGCAACGCGATCTTCGTCGGCGCCGATCCCAGCGTCGCGACCTTCGTCGACGATACGCCGCGCATTTACGGCACGCTGATCAACAGCTTCATCGACGTCGAACGCGTCGAGGTTCTGAAAGGGGCACAGGGCGGCCTCTACGGGCGCAATGCCACGGGTGGTGTCGTCAACATCATCACGCGTCAGCCTGGCGACGAACTGGCGGCGCAGTTGAGGGGGTCCCTCGGATCGTACGAAACCCGCGACGCTTCGGGTTACATCAACCTTCCGATCACCAAGCAGCTGGCCGCCAGCCTTACCGTCACGCGCGAGTATCACGGTCCCTATGTGAAGAACCTCGCCACGCGTGATCCGTATCCGGCGGGAACGCTGATTTTCGGCGTCGACGCCAACGCGCCGGTCAAACCCGGCAGGCTCAACGATGAGGACCTGTGGTCGGTCGGCGGCAAGCTTCGCCTCAAGCCGGTCGACAGGGTCACGATCACCCTCGCCGGCGACTACACGAAGAAGGACGATGCGGCGTCGCTGACCTATCTTCAGGGTAATCCGGTCGGAGCCTATGCCGCCTATAGCTTCCTCGCCCAAGCCTTCGGCTTCACGCCGCTCCCCGGACCGTTTCCGACCAAGGACGGAAAATTCAGTTCGTATCAACCCTATCGGGCGCGCAACGTCATCGAGGATTACGGCGCCTCCGGACGGGTCGAGGTCGGCCTCCCCAGCGTGGACCTGACGTCGATCACCTCGTTGCGCTGGAACAACGTTCGTTTCACCAACGACAACCACTCGCTACCCGTTCCCTTCATCGAGCCGAATGTCGTCAGAAGCAACAAGCACAATATCTATCAGGAACTGCGCGCCGTCTCGACCGGATCCGGCCCGTTCCGCTTCCTGGGCGGCGCCACGTATCTGCGCGATCATTTCGACGAGGTGATCGAGATCCTTCTGTTCGGCATCGTTCCGACGACTGCCGCCCCGACGACGTCGACCACCATCACGAAAGCATGGTCGATCTACGGACAAGGCGAATATGATCTGACCGACCGTCTGACGCTCACGGGATCGCTGCGCTACGTCCACGAAAAGAAGAGTATCCAGTTCGACTTCCCGGCGAGCCCCGGCACCGCTCTGGTCGGCAAGAAGCTGCTGCCGGCGGTCACGCTGAGCTACAAGGCGGACGGCGGCACGATCTATGGACGCTATGCCAAGGGATACAAGACGGGAGGGATCAACCCCCTGGCGCCTCCGAGCGCGTTTCCAGGCGGGATCGGCAGCAGTTTCGGTCCGGAGTTGGTCAATACCTATGAGGTCGGCTATCGCGCACCGCTTTTCGACCGCACCGTCCAGTTCACCAGCGCCGTATTCTACAACGACTACAAGGGCCTGCAGGTTTCCGGAACCGCGTTGGACAGCACTATTCTACTCTCCCTGGTTAATGCCGGATCGGCGCGTACCTACGGCGCGGAAGCCAGCGCGACGTGGCGGGTTTCGCAGCCGCTGACGATATCGGCGGGCCTCGGCTATCTGAATGCCCGCTACAAGACGTTCGTCATCGATTCACCGGCACTCGTCAGTGCCGACTACAGCCGTCAGCGTATGCCATATGCACCGAAGTGGCAGGGCAATATCAGCGCCAATCTCGATCAGCCGATTTCCAGCAAGCTGCGATTGGTCGGCACGGTACTATGGTCCTATGTCAGCGCGCTGAACTTCGACGTTTCCCTGTCACCCTTCACGGCGCAGAAGCGATATTCCTTGGTGAACGGCCGGATTGGTGTCGTGACCACGAACGATCGCGTCGGCGTTTACCTGTTCGGCAATAACGTGTTCAACAAGGAATATTTCACTTTCGGATCGCCGGTCAATTCCGGCAGCATCTTCGGCGATCCGCGAGTGGTCGGCGGCACCGTCGAATTGAAATTCTAGGCGGCAGGGTCGTCGACCAGCTCCGCGATCATCGTCTTCGCCAGCTTGAGCGCCGCATGCAGATCGGCTTGAGCCGAGGGGATGACGCCGCGATAGCTGGCGAAGCCGTGAATGGTGCCACGAACCTCGCGATAGGTCGTCGGCACGCCCGCGGCGATCAACTTGGCGGCATACGCGCGGCCTTCGTCGCGCAAGGGGTCGTGCGATGCCGTGACCAGCAGCGTCGGCGGCATGTCCGCCTGATCGGCCTGCAGCGGGGAGCGGCGCCAACTCGTCGGATCGGCGGCATAATGTTGCTCGAACAGATCGAGGTCGAGCGACGACAAGGCATAGCCGTCGGCATAGGCGACGCGTGATCCGACGTTCCGGTCGGCATCGGTTATCGGATAGATCAGGACCTGCAACAGCACCGGCAGTGCCGCTGGTTCAGCGCGGAGCGCGAGACCGGTAACGATGGCGAGGTTGCCGCCGGCGCTGTCGCCGCAGAGGATCAGGTCGGTGAACGTCCGTCCGAACGAGGGTCCGTTCTGCGCGATCCAGCGCGCCGCAGCTTCCGCGTCGTCGACCCCGGCCGGCCAGGGGTGTTCGGGCGCCAGACGATAGCCGACGGAGACGACAGGCAGGTCGAGCCGACGGGCGATTTCGGCCGCGAGACCGGCGTGCGTACCGATGCTGCCCAGAACAAAGCCGCCCCCATGGTAGAAAACGACGACCGGTCCGGGGTCGCGCTGCGCTCGCGGGTCGAACAGTCGCAGTTCGATGTCTCCGCCGGCGCCCGGCATCGATCGGTCCTCCACCGCGCCGAGTTCACCGAGCGGCAGGTCCATCCAGGCGATCGCCTCGGGTGGCAGAAGGCGTATCTGCGCCAGGACCTCCGCCGTGAACGGCGGAGGGGGATCGGCGGCAACCTGGTCGAGGTACGCGCGCACGTCGGGGCGGACCGGCGGTTCAGCCACTTCGAATATTCCGCATGATGCTTCCGCCCCTATCGCCCGATGAAGCGGGGTGACCGCTTTTCCTTGAAGGCGGCGACGGCTTCACGGAAATCCTCGCTCATCGCCAGAGCGGGCATGACGTCCAGCTCGAACTGAAGCGCGTCTTCGATCGTGTCGATCCCGGCGGCGAAGCCCCGCTTCGTCGCGGCCATGGCCAGCGGCGGCACGACTGCGAGGGACGCGCCGATCTCGAGTGCAGTTTCGAGCGCTGCGCCGCTGACGGCCAGCTTGTCGGCGAGGCCGGCCGCGACGGCTTCGCCGCCGCTCATCTGCTGTGCCAGGTAGATGATCCGCCGCGCCGCTTGATGGCCCACGCGCCGGGGCAGGGTGGCGAACAGGCCGAACTCCGCCGTGATGCCGAGATTGGTGAAGTTGGCCCCGAATTTGGCGCTGTCCGCCGCCACGATGAGATCGCAGGCGACCGCGATCGAGAAGCCGGCACCGAAGGCGGCACCCTCGACCGCGGCTATGACCGGCTTGGATCCGGTTGCAATGACGCGGACCAAATGCTGCGCCTCTCGCACGCGTTCGCGCAGTTGAACCGCCGAAGGGCGATCGGTTCCGGCAAGGTTCGAGATGTCGGCCCCTGCGCAGAAATGGTTGCCGTCACCACGCAGGATGACGACGCGCACCGCGTCGTCCGCGTAAGCGCGCTCGATACCTGCGGCCAGATCCCGGCGCATGACGGGCGTCAGCGCATTGCGCTTCTGCGGGTTGGCGATCGCGAAAACCTGCGCGAAGCCCTCACGGGTCTCGGCGATCCCGCCGCTCATAGCGATCTGGATGTGCGCGTCAGAGGCCGGGGAAGAGCAATTGCGCATTATCGACGAAGAACTTCTGCGCATATGGCTTCGGCAAATCCTGGAGCCACCTGCTGAACTTGCCGAGAGGATCGCGGCTGCCTTCGAGATGCGGATAGTCGGTGCTGAAGATATAAGCTTCCTCAAGACCGTAGCGATCGACCATCTTGGTCAGGTTCTCGTTCCAGAACGGCGTGATGCGGACGTTCTGCACGACGAACTCACTGGGCTTCATCGTGTATTTACGTCCGACCTTACCCATGAACTCTGCCCACAGGTCCATGCGTTCGACCATCGGGCCAAGCCAGCTCGCGCCGAGTTCGATGATGCCGAAACGGAGCTTCGGAAAGCGCTCGAAGACGCTTCCCATGATCATGGTCGTGAGGAACAACTCCGCCGAGCTATGGGCAACCAGGATGAAATAGGGGCTGATCGCCTCCTCTCCGCCAGGCCGGTTCGCCGGCGTGCCGCGCAGCGCCGTCGCGTCGCCCCAGCCTCGCTCGGGCATCATCGGATCGGCCTCCGCGATCAGCGACTCCTTCTTCTTGTTCGCCATCAGGCCACCGGAGCCGAGATGCAGCGTCGCCGGAACATTCGCCTCCTCGAGTAACGCCCAGAAGGGGTCCCAGCTGTGATGCGCGGGCGACACGCCGCCGGGCGGCGTCGCGCTCGGCAAGGTGACGCACTTGGCCCCGGCCTTGATCACCCGGGTGGCTTCGGCGATCGCCTCTTCGACGACGCCCATGTTGATCTGCATCGCGACGCGCGCCCGCCCGCCGGTCTGCCGCTGCCATTCGAGACCATAATCATTGTACCGGCGGCACGCCTCGCGGGCCGCGGGCGAATTGATGCGGCCCTCGCCGCTGCCGGTATTGTAGAAGACGAGTTGCGAGCGCATCCCCATCGAGTCCAGCGCTTCGAGCCGCTCGAACGCGTCGACCGCACCGAGCGCGCCGATGCCCTTGACGTTCCAGACTTCGCTCCGCTTGCGCTGGAGGTCGGACGTGTAGCTCGCCCCCGTTACATAATCTTCGAGGAAGTCGACCATATGGCCGCCGTCGAGCGGCCCGGCGATTTCACGGAGCGTGTCGGGCTCCATGTACATATGCCCGTCGCCGTCGAGTATCTGCCCGAGGAACGGCTCGGCTAACGAAGGCGGCGCATAAGCCGTCAGTGCATCGCTCATCGATGGTCTCCCGTATGATTACGCCGGCGGCGACCGGTCTGGCCGCCGCTAGAGTTGGGGCTCCGTACCCCGCATGTTGAGTTGCACGAGGCTGTCGACCCGCGGGTCGCCCGTGCGATCGCCGAAGCGCTCGTCCCGAAGACGCAAAGCCTCCTTGAACCCGAGGGCCTTCGAATTGTCGAAGAATTCGGTGTAGACCGACGACATATGGGCGCGGCCGTCGTTTTCCGCGGCGAGGCGCTGCAACGATTGCCAGCCCATCAGTTCAAGGCCGACGTTGACGATCCGTTTATGGGTGGCCTGGAGGTCGCTCGGCGTCAAGGTGATGCGCCGGGCGAGGCGATCCACCTCGGCGTCGAGTTGATCGCGGGGATAAGCCTCGAGGACGAGGCCGATCCGCGCCGCATCGGCACCGCTCAGCATGTCGCCGGTCAACAGCATCCGCTTGGCCCACTGCGGCCCGACGAGGTAGAGCCACATATGGTTCGCAGGCGACCCCAGCGCGCGCGTCGCCGGGAAACCGATCCGCGCGTCGGTCGCGGCGATTACCAGGTCGCAGTTCAGGGCGAGGTCCGATCCGGCGCCGAGGCAGTGCCCGTGCACCTTGGCGATGACAGGCTTGTGCATGTCGTGCATGACCAGCCGCATCCGGCTGCTGAGTTCGCAAAGCCAGATGTCGTTCTCGATAGTGTCGCGAGCGCGGTAGTCCGACGGATCATAGTCGACGCCGTCCAACATCGTATCGATCGGTCCGCCCGCGACGTCGGCACCGGCGCAGAAATCGATCCCGGCTCCCGACAATACGACGCACCGGACATCGTTCAGATCGTCGGCCTCCATCATCGCCGCGACCAGTTCCTGGTGCAGCTGCAGGCTCAAGGCGTTCCGCTGGGCGGGCCGGTTCATGGTGACATAGGCGATGTGGTCCCGGACCTCCAGGATCAGACACTCCGGCGCATTCAGCCATTTTCCCATCGCGTCATCTCGTCCTAGCGCGCATCGTCGAACTCCAGCAGCGCCTCGTCGCCCGCGACGATCCGCAGAGCGCGTATATGCGCCAGGCCGGGAACCGTCTTGTTGGCATAGGTCATGCGCCTTGGCGCATCGGTATCCCGCCGCGCGGAGTACAACGCCTCAGCCGGCGGCCTCCCAGACGAGGGGCAGGCTGTGCATCGCGAAGGTCATGGCACCCCGCATGGTCGCCCGTTGCTCGGGATCATGGCGCACATTGGGCATGCGCTTGAACCATTCCTCGTAGAATACACGCAGCTCCAGCCGCGCGAGATGCGAGCCGATGCAGCGATGAGGCCCGACGTTGAACGACAGATGCGCCTTGTTGACGCGGTCGACATCGAATCTCATCGGGTCCGGAAACAATGCGGGATCGAAGTTGCCCGCGGGGATCATCAGCACGACGCGATCCCCCTGCTTCAGCTGGGCGCCGCGGAACTCGAAGTCGCAAGCCGCGACGCGCGCGACCATCGAGACCGCGAACATGCGCAGGAACTCCTCGACCGCGTCGGGTATCGCCGCCGGGTCCGAGCGCAGGCGATCCTGCAGCGCCGGCTGCCCGGCAAGATGATTGATGCCGAAGGACAGCGACGAAACCACCGTATCCAGCCCCGCCGCGAACAGAAGAAGGCAGTAGCCCTGAATCTCCTCGTAGCTTAGCTTCCGCCCGCGGATATCCGCATCGATCAGCTGGCTTATCAGGTCGTCACGACGTTCGATCTGTCGTTCGGCGATCAGACCGTCCATCAACCGGGCGACATTCGCATAGCTCGTCGTGCGCCGATCATCGTCGTCGGACTGCACGTCCGCGACCCAGGCGCGAAACTCGGCCATGCGCTCGAGCGGCATGCCCATGATCTTCATGAAGATCGTGATCGGCATCGGCACGGCGATCGCCTGCACGAAGTCGCACCGGCCGGCGTCTTTGACGGCGTCGACCAGTTCGCCGGCGAAGGCACGGATTCCGACCTCGAGCTGCTCGATCCGTTGCGGTGCGAAGGCTCGCATCAAGGGCATGCGAAAAGCGCCGTGTACCGGCGGATCGAGCGTGAGCGGGATCAGCAGCGGCTCGACCGGCACGGGCGGGATCGTCACCTTCTCGCTGGAGAACAGCTCCGGGGACCTTGCGGCGTCGAACATGAACTGGTGATCCGTCACCACCCAGTGACCACCGTTGCTTTGGGTCCAGTAGATGCCGCGCCCGACATCCTCGCACAGACGGTACATCGCCTGATGAACATCGCCGAACTGCGTATAACGGCGATCGTTGTACAGATCGTACTCGATGACTCGTGACGCATCGACGTGCGGCGGCAGCGTGTCGGCCACGAGGTTGTCAGCCATAAAAGCTCCGTTGCGTCGTCCCGACCAGACCGGCATTTCCGGTCGCCGTCTTGATATCAAGTGCCATGCGCCCGGCGGTGTCCCGCCGGACGACGGCGGCCGGCGGGTGAGATCAAGATTCGGGTTTTCCGCAGGCGCAGGAATGTCGGCATCGCCGAAGGCGCCGACGGGCATTGCTGGAGACACGGGATGAACGAGGACATACCCGTGGCGAATGCGGCGACGAGGGCGAGCAATGCTCTTGCCCGCAACATCCGCGGATCGCCGGTCGCCGCTCACTTGCGACCCTATATCGAATGCTACCTCGACACCTTCATCTTCAACGGCCGCCTCGACGCCCGGCTGCGCCAGTTGTCGATCCTCCGCATCGCGTGGCGCGCGAACCAGGCCTATGAATGGGCGAACCACTATCGCAACGCCAAGGATGTCGGTGTCTCCGACGCTGATATCCTGGCCACCCGGATGGACTCCGGCGAACGCCGGCTGGACGATGCGGCCGCCTTCACGTTGAACGCCGTCGACGAGATCATCGACTTCGACATGCTGTCGCCGGAGACGTTCGCGCGCGCCATCGCGCTGTTCGGCGGTGCCGACGTGGCCGAGGAGTTCCTCCACCTCGTCGGCGGCTATCGCTCGATGGCCGTTCTGCTCAATACCAAGCGGCCCGCGTTGGAATCCGCCGGACTGGCTTTCTGGCCACCCGACGGAATCGCTCCAGCCGGCCCAAGTCATCGGGCACGTGATCATGCCGGGAAGTAACGACGATCGACTGTCGGGCAACGATCCACGCCTGCGCCTCGCCGGCAAGGTCGCCATCGTCTCGGGCGCAGGCAATTTCGGCGACGAGGACCTGCCCGGCGTCGGCGCGGCGATCGCCATAGCCTTCGCCCGCGAAGGGGCCCGGGTCTGCCTGTTCGATCGCGACGCGACGCGTGCCGAGCGGACCCGGCAATCGATCGAACGGCGAGGCGGAACCGCCATCGTCGCGATCGGCGACGTCACGGTCGCCGGCGATTGCGGGCGGACGGTCGCCGAGACGGTCGCTGCGTTCGGTGTCTTGGATATCCTCGTCAACAATGTCGGCCTCGGCGCCACGCCCTCGGCGCTCACCGCGATCGACGACGCGCGCTGGCGCGCCCTGATCGACATCAACCTGACCAGCGCCTTCATGCTGAGCCGAGCGGCGATCCCGGCGCTCAGCGGGCGCACGTCCGCCATCGTCAACATCGTCTCAAATGCCGCGATCCGCGCCCTCGGCACGGCCGCATACGGCGCGGGCAAGGCCGGACTGATCGCTCTGACCCGCGATATCGCGGTGGCGCATGGTCCGGACGGCATCCGCGCCAACGCCGTATCGCCGGGCGCGATCTTCGCGCCCGGCGCAGTGGCGGCGGCCGGGATCGACGACAGCCGCCGCCGCTTGCGGCGCGACGTCTCGCCTTTGGGCATCGAGGGCAACAGCTGGGACATCGCCAACGCGGCCTTGTTCCTCGCGAGCGACGAGGCGCGCTTCATCACCGGCCAGTGCCTCGCCGTCGATGGCGGAGTCAGTCAGATGGGCGTCATCGCCGGTATCGATCTCGTCGACCGGCGGCGCTGAGCCTCTTGGTTCAGACGGTCGCGATCGGCGTCACCGGCGAGCCGACGGCACCCGGCAGGCGCAGGGGCGGCGCGGTCAACAGGAAGGCGTGACGACCAACCTCACCGAGGTAGCGGGCGAGGTCGCCCAGCCACCAGAGCTCGCCGAGATGGATGCCCAGCTTGAACAGGCACCGGTCATGCAACGGCAGCCGACCGGTTTCGGCCGGGTAGCGCTTGGCAAAGTCGGGATCGGCGTATTCGACCGCCGGATTGTCGGCGCAGATGGCGACGATGCCGCTTTCCTCGATCCAGTCGAGCAGCGCCGGGTCCGAACCGTCGAGGACGGCTCCCGTCTCATGCAGCACGGCGGGATCGGGCACCTTCCTCGCCGCCATGACGGCATCGCCGTAACCTGTGTGCAGGAGGAGGAAATCGCCCTTGCGGACATCGACGCCCTGCCGGGCGATGCTCTCCTGCAGCTGGCGATAGCCGACCTTCGTCCGGCCCGGGCCATAGGCGCGAACGAGATCGACGAGCACGCCGCGCCCCTGCACGCCGCTCATCGCCATATTCTCGATGCCGAGCTTCAGCGCGGCCGGACCGCCGTGGTCGGCGTCGACCACATCGATTCCGGCGCGATAGCCGTTGTAGTAGACCGGTTGCTTGACGCCGTTGCCGTCGACGTCGAACATCCGGCCCCAGTGCGCGAGCGAATCCCACTGCGTCGAATATTGCAGCGACAGCGTGACGCCGTCGTCGCAGCAGATGTCGGTCTCGGTGATCCCGAAATTATAGACCTGATGCGCGTCCAGGCGGCTGGCGACCAGCTTCGGCCCGACCCGTGCCGCCTGCGGGCTTTCGCCGCCGGGATAGTCGAGGGGGAGGCTGAGGACGAAGGCCTTGCCGTCCCTGATCTCCCGCGCCGCGGCGATGCGCATCGCGGGCGTTATGATGTTCATCCGGCCGATCTGGTCGTCGGGTCCGAAGTCGCCCCAGTTCGATCCTTCGGGCCGGCAGGTCCAGCGCCTGGTGGCGGCGGGACCGGTCACTCGGCGGGATCGGCCAGCGCGCGGCGGTCGTTCAACTCCATCGTCACCCTGCGCGTCAGGATGCGCCATTCGCCGTCGCGGCACGCGAAACGGTCGATATAGCGCCCGCCCCCCAGCGTCATCATGCTCGGCCCGCCACCAGGGTCCGGCGCAAGCTGATGATAGACATAATAGTAGCATTCCGCATCGGCGTGATCGTCGTCGATCAGGTTCACGCTGAGATTCGTGTAGAAATGCTGTGACGACCGGTAACTCTTTAGCACGGCGACCGCCTTTTCGGCGAACACCATGGCATTTCCGTGGAATACGATATGGTCGTCGATCGCGTCGGGCCAATAAGCCGACTTGATAAGGTCCAGATCCGGAAGATCGACGCCGCGGCAGTAACGATTATAGACCTCGGTGATGGCATCCTTCACGATAAGCCGGCGCAACGCTCCCTCATGATCGAGACCCATCCCTACATTACCGTCAGGCGTCGACGGAGCCACGTGTTTCAAGACCCTGCATCGATCCCTCGGCACACCAGTCTTCGAGAACCTTGACATAGGCGATGCCGCCTTCGACGAAGATCTCGTTCAGCTCGGTCGTCTTCTTGCGCTTTCCTTCATAGTTGAAATAGCTCGGCGTACAACTGTCCATGAACACCCGGCGCTTGGCGGCATTGGTGACGATCCTGTCGACCCACGCGTCCTGCGCCTCGACGCTCGGCTCGACCTCGTCGTAGCCGCGCGCGATCGCTTCGGCGATGACATAGGCGATGTAGTTCGTCTGCGCGGTGGCGATGAAGTTATAGTTCACGGCGACGCCCGCCTGAACCAGGCTGACCAGGAAGAAGTTAGGAAAACGGCTGGTCTGCACGCCGAAGAGGGTGCGGCGACCTTCCCCCCAATGTTCGCTGATCGGCAGTCCGTCGCGGCCATAGACCTCCATGCCGGCCTCGCGGGTGTATTCGGTCATGAAGTCGTAGCCGGTGGCGTAGATCAGGCAGTCGACGGGATATTCCCTGCCGCCGACCACTGGACCTGACGATGTTATCCGCTCGATCCCCTTTCCCTGGGAATCGATCAAAGTCACATTCGGCCGGTTATAGCTCGTCAGATACTCGTCATGAAAGCACGGTCGCTTGCAGAAATAGTTATAATAAGGTTTCAGAGCCTCGGCTGTCGTCTTGTCTTCGACGACCTCGTCGATCCGCCGCCGGCTCTTCTCCATCTTCTTCATCTCGGCGAGACGCAGGGCTTCCGGGTCGCCGGCCTGCAGGGTCGAGATCGGCGTGGCGGCGTCGCGCACGATGTCGGTCCATCCGTCGTTGACCATGTCCTCGTCCTGGCGGATGCCGGAGATGATCGACGTGAAGTTCAACATCCGCTTGCGCTGCCAGCCCGGCTCGAGCGACTTGGCCCAGTCGGGATCGGTCGGCCGGTTGCCGCGCGGGTCGACCGACGACGGCGTCCGCTGGAAGACATAGACGTGCTTCGCCGATCGCGCCAGTTGCGGGATGACCTGGATCCCGGTGGAGCCGGTGCCGATCACCCCGACGACCTTGTCCGCCAGGCCGGTCATGCCGCCGCTGTGATCGCCGCCGGTATAGGCGAAGTCCCACCGGCTGCTGTGGAAGCTGTGCCCGGCGAAGTCCTCGATGCCGGGAATCCCCGGCAGCTTGGGGCTGCTGAGCAGCCCGGTCGCCGAAACGACGAACCGGGCGGCGATGCGGTCGCCGCGATCGGTCGCCACGCGCCAGCGCGCGGCCGCCTCGTCCCAGCGGAGCTCGTCGACCTTGGTCTGGAACAAGGCCGTCGGATAAAGCGCGAAATGCTCGCCGATCATCCGGCAATAGTCGCGTATCTCCGGCGCATGCGCATATTTCTCGGTCGGGAGATAGCCGAGCTCTTCGAGGAGCGGCATGTACATATAGCTTTCCACGTCGCACGCCGCGCCGGGATAGCGGGTCCAGTACCACGTGCCGCCGAAATCGGCGCCGATCTCGACGATCCGGAGGTTCTCGACGCCGCGCTGGCGCAACTTGGCCGCCGCGAGCAGTCCGGCGAAGCCGCCGCCGACGATCAGCACGTCGGTGTCCTCCACCACCGGATCGCGCGTAAAACCGGGGTCGGCGTTCGGATCGTCGGCAAAGCGGGCATATCGCCCTTTCAGCTCGTTGAACTGGCCGACCGCATCGGGCCGCAGCCGTTTCTCGCGCTCCTCGGCGTATTTTCGTTGCAGGGCGGCGACATCGATCTCGATGTCGTCCAGTTCGGTCTTTTCGCTCACCGTGCATACTCTGGTTCGACGCGGTCATGCGTGGGTTCGAAGGTCCGCTCGAAGCCTTGGAAGATGAGTTCGGACCGTCGCCGATCCAGAAGATCGATATAGGCCAGGGCGCCCTGGGCGTAGAAGGCGTTGTACTGCAGCGGCTCGGTGACCTTGCCTTCGTTGTTGTAGACGCTCGGCGTACATTTCTCCTGCGCGGCGCGGCTGATCGGCAGTCCGGCGATGATCTCGTCGACCCACGCCGACTCTTCCTCCTGGCTTACCTCCAGCGTCCGCACGCCATCGGCCAGGCAGCGGCTGATGACGCGCGCGATGTAGATGACCTGCTCGTCGACGACATGGAGATAGTTGTACGACGGCGCCGCCTGGATGGCGCTGACCAGGAACAGGTTCGGAAACCCGCGGCTGTGGATGCCGTAGAGCGTCTTGGCCCCGTCCGACCAGCGGTCGCTGAGCGACTGGCCGTCCCGACCCCGGATGTCGAAGCCCGTCAGCCTCGTATATTCCTGCAGGAAGTCGAACCCGGTGGCATAGATCAGGCAATCGAGCCCATATTCCTGGCCGGCGACGACCACGCCTGCGGGCGTCACGCGTTCGACGCCCTGTCCCTTCGTATCCACCAGCGTGACGTTGTCCCGGTTGAACACGTCGAGATATTCGTCGTGGAAACACGGGCGCTTGCACAGATAATGATAATAGGGCTTCAGCGCTTCGGCGGTGGCCGGGTCCCTGACGATCGACGCCACCCTCTGCCGGGTGCGCTCCATCTTGCCGATCTCGCGGCGCTGCATCTCGGCCCAGTCGATCTGGTCCGGCGGCAGGGTCGGGTCGGGCATGACGTGCCGGATGATGTCGGTCCAGCCGTCGTCGATCATGTCCTCGGGCTGGTGCCCCCCGACCATGATCGTGGTGAAGTTGACCATGCGCTCGCGTTGCCAGCCGGGCTTCAGCTGTTCGGCCCATTGCGGATCGGTCGGCCGGTTGCCGCGGACATCCACCGACGACGGGGTGCGCTGGAAGACGAACAGGTGCCGGGCCGCGGCGGCCAGGTGCGGGATGACCTGGACGGCGGTCGCTCCCGTCCCGATGATGCCGACGCGCTTGTTCGACAGCCCCGTCATCCCGCCGCCATGGTCGCCGCCGGTATACTCATAATCCCAGCGGCTGGTGTGGAAGGCATGGCCCGCGAAGGTCTCGATGCCGGCGATTCCCGGCATCCGCGGCTTGGCGATGAAGCCGCACGCCGAGATCACGAACTTGGCGGCGATCCGGTCGTCGCGGCTGGTCGAGGCGATCCAGCGGGCTCGCTCGCCGTCCCAGCGCAGATCGGTGACGACCGTCTGGAATATCGCGCGGTCGTAGAGGTCGTAACGCTTGGCCAGCGCCTGGCAGTGCGCGAAGATCTCGGGCGCCTTGGCGTACTTCTCCGACGGGATATAGCCGGTCTCTTCGAGCATCGGCATGTAGATATAGGATTCGATGTCGCACGACGCGCCCGGATAGCGGTTCCAGTACCAGGTGCCGCCGAAGTCGGCCCCCTTCTCGATGATGCAGAGGTCGCTCACCCCTTCGCCGCGAAGCCGTCCCCCGGCGAGGAGACCGCCGAACCCACCGCCGACGATCAGCACGTCGACCGACTTGACGATCGGATCGCGCGTGAAGTCCGGGTCGGCCAGGGGATCGCGGTCGAAGTCCGCGAACTTGCCGCGCAGTTCCTGGTATTGCGCGCTGCCGTCGTCGCGAAGCCGTTTGACGCGCTCTTCGGCATAGCGGCGCTTGAGCGCCTCGATGTCGATCTCGTCCTCCAGATCAGCCGGCGTCACGCTCAACTCCTCGGCATAGCGACCGACGATCCGTATCGCGCCTCCGGCATCAAGGCTTGACCGATTGAGCCGGACCGCCTGCCGGCTCGCTTACGCCACATCGAGCACCAGTCGGGACAGGTGGCGCGCGCGCGCGTTGGACACGTCATGCTCGACCGCGCCGGGCTCGTCGGCGATTCGCAGTTCGCGGAACCTGCTCACCGCCGTCCGCAGGACCAGTTCCACGATCAGCCGCGTGATCGTCGCCCCGATGCAGGTGTGCATGCCCTGGCCGAACGCGATGTGCGACTTCAGATTGGGACGATCGATGTCGAACCGCCTGGGATCCGGGAAGATCGCCGGATCGTGGTTGGCGCTGCTGATCAGGACATAGAGCGGCATGTTCCGCGGGATCGGATGGCCGCCGATCGCCGCGTCGTCCGCACCGAAGCGCATGACGATCGGCGTCGGCGTATCGATCCGCAGCGCCTCGTCGAGATGGTCGGCCGCAAGTGCCGGGTCGCGGCGGATGCGCTCCGCGATCCCGGGATGGGTGGCGAGATAGTAGAGCGAGACGCTGATCGCCCCGGCCAACGAGCTCAGGCCGCCCAGCAGCAGGATGAGCATCATCGCCATCATCTCGTTCTCTTCGATGGCACCGCTGCCGACGCTGGCGGCGACGAGGCCGATCAAATTGTCGCTTTTCCCGGTTCGGGACAGATCGAGTTGGCGCTGGCAATAGGCCGCGCCGTCCTGCCACGCCTGGATGAAGGCTTCCGGTTTCCCGCCGCCGGGCGGCACCTTGTCGAGCGAGGGCAATGCGTTGAGATAGTTGATGAAGATCCAGTGGTCCTGCCTGTCGACCTGCAGGAAATGGGTGAGCAGCACGTCCATCGCCAACGGCCTGGCGAGATCGCCCACGCCGTCGAGCCGGCCGCGGGCAAGCGCCGTTTCGAAGACCGCCTCGATCTGCTCGCCCGCCGCGACCGCCAGTCCGTCGACCCGCTTCGGCGTGAAAGCCGGATTGACGATCCTGCGCCGGCGGGTGTGTTCCGGCGGATCGCAATAGTTCATCGTCGGCAGGCCGTTGAAATAGTCGATCCGCTCCATGCCGGGGATCGCCTTCGGCTTGAGGCTGGAGAAGGCCTTGAACTTGCGGATGACGTCGGTGACCTGGGGGAAGCTCGCGACATAGGCCGATTTCACCCCCGCCATGGTGATGAAGCCCGGCGACGTCCGTACCAGCGACGCGTGGAAGCGGTGCGGATCGCGGCGGAAGTCGACGCTGAACGGATCGAAGTCGGCCATGTCGGCTAGGTCGATGCTCATGACGCGCTGCCCGCTCGCTTGACCGGGTGGTGACGGCCGACGCTGTGCTCGGTCGGGCCGCCGATGCGCGCGTGACACGTGGTTCGAGGCCTGCGGACCGGCGTCAACTCAGCCGCGCCTTGTGGTCGGAGAGCGACTTCTCGATCCCCTTGACCAGTGAACCGATCAGCGCGTCGCTGTTCGCCTCGACCCAGTCGAGCGATTCGGTACGCCGGTCGCGTCCCTGGAATCGCGGCATCACATAGCGCGCGAACAGATCGTAGCTCTTCTGGGTCGCCTCCCAGCTCGCCGCATTATGCGCGAGGAAGAGGAACGTGCCGAAACCGCCCGACTTCGCGAGCATTTCCTCGATGCGGTTGGCGACGTCGTCGGGGGTGCCATAGGTCAGGGTGCCGAGCGTGCTCCATGTGCTCGTCGACCACGCCTTCGCCGCATCCTCGCCGGTCTCCACGCCGGCAAGCTGGGCCTGCATCCGCGCGCCGCCGAGCTTGCGGACATAATGGACGACGTCGTCCATGATGCCGGCCGAAACCTCGGCCAGCGCCTGCTCGCGGGTCTCCGCGACGTGGATCGGCACGACGACCCGCCACGAGTCGCGATGGACGGTCCGCCCGGCCTCGGCCGCCGCCTCCTCGCAAATCCGCCAGTGATCGGGAAGTGCGGCGAAGCCCGGGCCGCTCGACGCGGCGACGGACAGCATCGACAGCCCGAGCCGCCCGGCCGTGACCGGACCGTTGGGCGTGACCGCGCAGGCGACGGCGACCTCCATCCGCGGGCGCTGGTAGGGCAGCACCTGGAGGCGGGCGTTCTTGAGCTTGAACCAGCCGGCGTCGCGCGTGACGACCTTGCCGGCGAAGAGATCGAGGATCGTCTCGAGCGACGCCATCATCATGCCGCGCTGGTCGACCGGCTCGATCCCCATCATCGCCGCGTCGGACGGCAGCTGGCCCGGGCCGGCGCCGAACATGATGCGGCCGCGCGCCTGATGGTCGAGCTGCACGATCCGGTCCGCGAGGATCAGGGGGTGATGGTAGGACAGCGAACTGACGCCGGTGCCGAGCCGGATATTGCGGGTGCGTCCGATGACGGCGGCGATGAACAGCTCGGGCGACGCGATCGACTCGAAACCGGCCGAATGATGCT
This sequence comes from uncultured Sphingomonadaceae bacterium, assembly GCA_964250105.1. Lineage (GTDB taxonomy): Bacteria > Pseudomonadota > Alphaproteobacteria > Sphingomonadales > Sphingomonadaceae > Polymorphobacter_B. The sequence goes on along the minus strand of CAXUEV010000002.1, from coordinate 10,138 downwards.
CGCCGATCCACGCCTCGTCGTAGTCGAGCCGGTCCATGAGTTCGACGAGCTGCATGTTCCGCTCGAGGACGAGCGTCGGGTTTTCCGCCAAACGATGATACGGTGCGATAAAGGCACCGAACCTCATGCAGTCCGGTCTATAACTCACGACAAGCCCACTCCTCTTTCGCCGCGACCGGGCTCAGACATCTTCGGAAAACTTGATTATGCGCTCGGGACAGGCCCGCGCCCCGTTCCGGGCGAGGATTCTATCCTTCTCCTGTACCGGAAAGCCTTCGGTGGCGATCAGTCCCTCGGGATCCAGCGGAAACAGGTCGGGAGCGACGGCGGCGCAACGGGCGTGTCCGACGCATCCTGCCCTATCGACGATCACCCTCACGCGATGAATCCCATGGTCTGATCAGCTCTTGCCGGCACGATCGCTCGCTGCGGACAGCTCGGTTCGCGCCGCCGCGGCTTTCGCCCGCAGGAACTGACGGATGGCGCTGATCTTCTCGAGCGGGAACTCGTCGAACTGCGGCATGCCCTGCGCGACGAGCGCCCCGTCGTGGACGACCGCGTCATAGGCGTCCTGGGAAACGATCGCGGGCGACGTCCGCAGGTCGGGGGCGATGCCGGCGGCGACGGCATCGAGGCCGTGGCACATCAGGCACGTCACGTCATAGGCGTACTCGCCGACCTGCTCGGTCTTCGGGTCGCGACGATAGTCGGGGTCGGCGACGGGCTCGAACACATAGCGTTCGGTCGGCGGCAGGCTCCGCTTGCCGCCGAGGACGAACGTCAGGACACGGCGGCGTTGCTGCCGATAGTCGATGCCGAACCGTTCGAGGTTCTTGCCCACCAGCACGAGGCTCGAGCCGGCGCCGGTGAGGACCGACACATATTGGCGGTCGCCGACCGAATAGGTGATCGGCGGGGCCATGATCGGCGCCTTCGCGTCGTACGACCACAGCACCTTCCCGGTCCGCGCGTCATAGGCGTTGAACCGGCCGTCGACGCCCCCCTGGAACACGAGATTGCCGGCGGTCGCCGCGACGCCGGCGCTGACGTTCGCCGGCATCGCGACGCGCCAGACCTGCTTCTGCAGGACCGGATCCCACGCGACCAGCGAGGCCTGGCTCTTGCCCGGCTGGGGCTTGATCAGGTTGGCGACTCCGCCGTCGAACTCGAAGTTCGCCGGCCGCTGCCAGTGCCTGACGTCGACGTGCGCGTCGCTGAAGACGGCGGCGTCCTGCTCGATCGCCGGGATATAGACGAGCCCGGTCGACCGGCTGAAGGCCATCGGCAGCCAGCTGTGCGCGCCCTGCGACGTCGGCGCGAGGAGGAAGGGACCGTTCTCGTAGCGGTTGTTCGGCACGTCGATCGGCCGGCCGTCCCGGTCGATGCCCGTCGCCCAGGTGACCTTGACGAACGGCTTCGCCGAGATGAACCGTCCGCTGACGCGGTCGATGACGTAGACGAAGCCGTTCTTGGGTGCCGTGATCAGCACCTTGCGGGGTTGGCCGTCGATCGTCAGGTCGGCCAGTGCCATGTCCATCGCGGCGTTATAGTCCCAGCTCTCGCCGGGGTTGATCTGGTAGTGCCACTTGTACGCGCCGGTCGTGGCGTCGACCGCGACGATCGAGCACAGGAAGAGGTTGTCGCCCTTGCCCTCGCTGCGGATCTTCCGGTTCCACGGCGCGCCGTTGCCCGTGCCGAGGAAGATCGTGTCGGTCGCGGGATCGTAGGTGATCGCGTTCCAGACCGTGCCGCCGCCGCCGAACGTCCACCACCGCCCCGACCAGGTGTCGGCGGCCATCCTCAGCGCGTCGTTCTCGAACCCGTCGGCCGGGTTGCCCGGCACGGTGTAGAACCGCCACAGCTGCTTGCCGGTTTCCGCGTCGTACGTCGTGACATAGCCGCGGATCGAGGCGACATCGGCGCCGCCGTGGCCGATGATCACCTTGCCGGCGAAGACGCGCGGCGCACCGGTGATGTAGCGGCCGTCGTCCGCGCCCACGGTCATGACCGACCAGACCGGACGGCCGGTCGCGGCATCGAGCGCGATCAAACGGCCGTCCTGGGTTCCGGTGTAGATCTTGCCCTTCCACCAGGCGATGCCGCGGCTGCCCCAGGCGAGGCGCAGCTTGCGCCCGGCGACCTCGGGCGACTTGGCGTCATAGGTCCAGCACGGCCTGCCCGTCGCCGCGTCGACCGCATGAACCTGGCTGTAGCCCGTCGTATAGTAGAGCACCCCGCCGACTTCGAGCGGCTGGCTGACCGAATTGCCCGGCGGCAGATCGATCGACCACGCCAGCCCGAGACCGCCCACCGTCCTGGCGTTGATCTGCGTCAGCGGGCTGTAGTGCTGCTCGCCGAAGGTGCGGCCATAGGCCGGCCAGTCGTCGCCGTCCGATCCGTCCTGCAGCTGCGCCAGTCGCACGGCATCGCCTCTGGCGCCGGCCTGCGGTGCATTCTGCAGGCCGCCCAGCGCGACGAACATCGCCGCCGCCGCCAGCCATCGGAACCCCGCAACGATCACCTTCCGCGTCTCTCCGGCCGACGAAACTTAAGTCGTCGCTAGGCCGGCGCCGCGCGGACCGTCTTGATGGTGCGTGCCAAGCGCGTGCCCGTGCCGCAGGGGCAAGGTGGCCCGATCCGTCAAGACGGAGCGCCGCGCGCATCGGTAACCGCTCGACCGGCGAGGACGGCGCGTCCTTGCTGATCCATGGAGGAGGGATGTCGGTGGACCTGGCGGACTTCGCACTGCCGTCCCACGTCTCGCCGGACCGCGTGATCGACTACGACTTCATCAGCGATGCGCGCTTCCACGGCCGCGAGCCGCACGAGGTCATGGCGTGGCTGGCGAACGAGACGCCCGGCATCTTCTGGACGCCGCGGAACGGCGGCCACTGGGTCTTGTGCCGCCACAAGCCGCTGTTCGCCGCCGCCCGCGATCCCGAGCTCTTCTCCAGCCACTCGGCGACGCTGCCCGCGATGCAGCAGGAGCCGAACCTCATCCCGCTGAAGTTCGGCGGCGAGCTCCACGCCGCCTACCGGTCGCCGCTGCTGAAGGCCTTCTCGCCGGCCAACTCCAAGGCGCTCGAGCAGAAGATCGTCGACCTGATCGGCCGGCTCGTCGACGACGTCATCGCCGACGGACGGTGCGACTTCATCCCCGCGGTCGCGGAGATCCTGCCCGTGGTCGTGTTCATGGAGCTGATGGGCATCCCGACCGAGCGCCTGCGCGAGTTCCGCACCTGGGTCGTCCTCAGCGCGACGTCGAAATCGGAGGAGGAGCGCACGGTCAACTACGGCCGCATCCTCGGCGTCATGGACGACCTCGTTCGCCAGCGCCAGGCCAGGCGCGAGGACGACCTGATCAGCACGCTGCTCGACAGCGAGATCATGGGCCGGCCGATCACCTTCGAGGAGATGCAGGGCTATTGCACGATGCTGTTCCTCGCCGGGCTCGACACCGTCTCGAACTCGATGGCGTTCGGCATCTGCCATCTCGCGCGCGATCCGGTGCTGCAGGAACGGCTGAACGCCGACCCGGGCCTGACCTCGAACATCACCGAGGAGATCCTGCGGCGCTACAGCGTCGCCAACGTCGTCCGGGTCGTCACCCGCGACGCCGAGTTCCAGGGCGTCTCGCTCAAGCCCGACGACCGGGTGCTCTTCGTCCTTCCCGCCGGCAACCTCGACAACGAGGAATCGCCCGACGCGACGTCGACCGATATCGATCGCAAGATCAAGACCCATATCGCGTTCAACTCGGGCCCGCACCGCTGCGTCGGGTCGCACCTCGCCCGCGTCGAGCTCAACGTCCTCTACCGCGAATGGAGCAGGCGGATCCCGTCGTTCGCGCTCGATCCCGCCCGCGCGCCGGTCTACCGCGCCGGCTTCACGCTGGCCGTCGATTCGCTCCCGCTCGTCTGGGACCGGGGCCTCGCACGCTGATGCCGAAGCGCCACCTGCGGTTCGCCGTCATCGGCGCCGGCATGTCGGGCCTGCTCGCCGGCATCAGGCTCAAGGCCGCCGGCGACCACGACTTCACGATCTACGAGAAGGGCGACGCGGTCGGCGGCACGTGGCGCGAGAACCGCTATCCGGGACTGGCGTGCGATGTCCCGGCCCACTCCTATACCTACAGCTTCGCGCCCAACCCCGAGTGGACGAGCTACTTCGCCGACGGCGGCGAGATCAGGCGCTACTTCGAGCGGACCACCGACCGCTTCGGCCTCAGGGAGCATATCCGCACCCACAGCGAAATCGTCTCCTGCCGCTACGTCGGCGGGCGCTGGCAGCTGAAGACCGCCGACGGGCGCGAGGACGTCGCCGACGTCGTCATCGCCGCGACCGGCGTGCTGCATCATCCGCGCTGGCCCGATCTCGCCGGGATCGAATCGTTCGCCGGCGACTCCTTCCACAGCGCGCGCTGGCCCGACGGCATCGACCTCGCCGACAAGCGCGTCGGCATCGTCGGCAACGGGTCGACCGGCGTCCAGATGGTCACCGCCCTCGCCGGCAACGTCGCCGGACTCGTCCATTTCCAGCGCACGCCGCAATGGATCGTCAAGGCGCCGAACTACAGGTTCACCGAGGAAGAACGGGCGGCATGGCGCGCGGACGCCACGCTCGCCGCCGGCCTGCGCAACAGCGGCGACTATTGGGCGAGCTACCTGCGCTTCGGCCGGGCACTGCTCGACGTCGAGGGCCCGGAGATGGCCGAGATCGAGCAGCTCGTCACCGAGAACCTCGAGGGCATTCGCGATCCGGCGCTGCGCGAGAAGCTGCGGCCGAACTACCGCGCCATGTGCAAGCGCCTCATCTACTCGCCGAACTATTACGAGATGGTCGAGGACCACGCCGTCGGCATCGAGACGGGGAAGATCGCGCGCGTCTGTCCGGCCGGCATCGCGATGGCCGACGGGCGCGCGATCGACCTCGACGTGATCGTCTTCGCCACCGGCTTCCAAACCGACCGCTTCGTCCGGCCGCTCGTCCTGACCGGCCGCGGCGGGATCGACGTGGAAACCGTCTGGAGCGTCCGGCCGCGCGCCTATTACGCGATCAGCATCCCGGAATTTCCCAACTTCTTCATGCTCAACGGACCGACGAGCCCGGTCGGGAACTTCTCGCTGATCGAGATCGCCGAGAAGCAGTGGACCTATATCGACCAGCTCGTCGACCGTCTGCGCGACGGCAGCGCGGAGGAGATCTGCGCCACCCAGTCGGCGCTGGACGCGTACGACGTGCGACGCATCGCAGCCGCCAGGACGACCGTTTTCGCGTCGGGTTGCGACAGTTGGTATCTCGACGCCGAAGGCGTTCCGCAGACATGGCCCTGGTCGCAGGATCATTTCGACGAGGTCATGGCCACCCCCCGGATCGAGGACTATCAGCTCGTCGCGCACAAGGCCGCCGCGTGATGCCGTACGAAACCGTCGTCTTCGAGGCAGACCCGGTCACCCACGTCGCGACGGTGACGATAAATCGCGCCGACCGGCTGAACAGCTTCGACTATGCGATGTGCTGCGCGTTCGTCGACATCTGGCGGCGGGTGCGGGAAGACGACGGCATCCACGCGGTGTTCCTCAAGGCCGCGCCCGGCCGCGCCTTCAGCACCGGCATCGACGTCCAGCGCCTCGACGACAGCAACCCGCTGGTCGCCACCGACGAGTTCAACGCGCTCGACCCCGGCGACTTCCTCGGCCCCAAGAAGAACAAATGCTGGAAGCCGGTGATCTGCGCCGTCCACGGGATGGCCGCGGGCGGGGCGTTCTACTGGCTCAACGAGAGCGACATCGTCATCTGCTCCGAAGACGCCACCTTCTTCGATCCCCATGTCACCTACGGCATGACCTCGGCGTGCGAGCCGATCGGGGCGCTGGCGAAGATGCCGCTCGGCGACGTGCTGCGGATGGTGCTGCTGGGCAACGACGAGCGTATCGGCGCCGCGACCGCGCTGAGGATCGGGCTGGTCAGCGAGGTGCTGCCGCTCGACCAGCTGCACGCGCGCGGGCTCGTCCTCGCGGAGATGGTCGCGGCCAAGCCGACCCAGGCGACCCAGGGGTCGCTCAAGGCGATCTGGCAGTCGCTCGACATGCCGCGCTCGGCGGCGCTGGCGGGCGCGCTCGACTATTGCCAGCTCGGCAATCCGAAAGGGATCGCGCAGGTCGATCGCGACAAGGTCATGGCCGATAAGGTCAAGAAATACGTCGTCCGTTAGCCTTGCGGAACGAAGAATCGACGGCTTGGGAACCGACGCTCGGGCGACATATGCTGCAGTGCAATAGAATATAAAAACCGCCGGCACGAATTGACGGATGCTCAGCTTTGACCCAAGCTGACGACAACGACTGGGGAGCTCGGCGAGGACTCATGCCGGATAGCGCATTGAATCTCATCGGTGGCGATGACTTGGGCCGGTCTAAGCCTCAAGGGCGGCGCACACGACACACGCTTGCGGACCGCGATGCCGACGGCGCGAACCTCGAACGTCCCGGCGCGCCGCAACGCCAGCATAGTGGCGAGCGGTTCATCGGCTCGGGCATCCTCCACGGCTACCGCGATGTCGTCACCGAACTCGGCGGCGATCCCGACATGCTCATCGGCGAGGCGGGCCTGGGAACGGGGGAGGTTCCGCAAGCCTATGTCCGGATTCGCGCCGTCGGCGAGCTTCTCGAGAACAGCGCCAAGCGGCTCGGCTGTCCCGACTTCGGCCTGCGCCTCGCCGAGAAGCAACGGCCGCTGACGATGATGCGGCCGCTCGAGCGCGTCATCCGGCATGCCGATACGGTCGAACGGACGCTGTCCATCACGATCGACCATATGGCGGCGTTCAGCTCCGGACTGCGCCTCAGCCTGGTCAAGGACCCGCACCGGATCATGTACGGCCTGCGCATCGAACTTCTGTTCGACGCCTTCTTCATCTCGCCGCAACTGGTCGAGCAGCTGTCGCTGCTGTCGCACCGGGGCGCCGGCGACCTCACCGCCGGCTCGGCCCGGGTGCGGGCGATCTCCTTCTCGCATGTGCAGCTCGGCAGCCGATGGGATTACGCGCGGCGGTTCTCGGCGCCGGTCGCGTTCGACCAGGACTTCGACGAGGTCTTCTTTTCGGAATCCGACATCAAGGCGCGGAGCGTCGCCTACGACGAGACGATATTCTCGTCCGAGTACGAGAAGGTCACGTCGCTCTTCCCGCCGACCCCGCTCGACATCAAGGCCGTCGTCCGCCAGGCGATCCGGTCGACGCTGGCGGAATCGGTCTGCTGTCGCGACGAGGTCTGCACGCGCGTCGGCTTCCCCAGCCGGACCCTGCACCGCAAGCTCACCCACGCCGGAACGAATTTCGAGAACCTGCGCGACGAGGTCAGGCGGAGCCTGTGCCTGCGCTATCTGGCGCGGCGCGACCTGACGATCACCGAGATCGCCACCCGGCTCGGCTTCGCCGAAGGCTCGGTGCTGACGCACACCTGCCAGAAATGGTTTTCGAGCTCGCCGCGCGAGATCCGCCGCCGCCTGCTGCAATAGTGACCCGCGGATGACGCCGGCGGGCATCGCGCGGGTGCCGCCGCCGGTCGCCGACGTGCCGCGACCCGTGCCGCGCCCGTGCCGCGGCAATCTCATCCGCCGCCGCCGCTCCCGCCGCGCCGACCACGCCCCAACGCGCCGCCGCTCCGACACCCACCAATTTAAAACAACGGCTTGGCGGTAGCGCACCTGCCAATTGTTCCACGTGGAACAATCGGCAATTCGGCCCGATCGACCCGATATCCCGAAAATCGCCTCACCGGCCGGTCCCAGTCGTCCGATGTCCGACCGAAACAAGACTCGCCGTGGCTGCCGTCTTACCACCCGCGCCCTGGAGCGACAGGAGCGACCCGATGTCCGACCAGCCGCCATCGACCATCCCATCGCTGCTGGCGGGGATCGTCGCGTCGCGTGGCGATGCCGAGGCGATCGTCACGCGCGCGCAGGCCGTGACCTATCGCCAGCTCGACCGGCGGACCTCCCGGATGGCGCGAGCGATGCTGGCTGCGGGTGCCGGCAAGGGCACGCGCATCGCCCTGATGGCGCCCGACGGCGTCCTGTGGCTGACCGCCTTCCTCGCCGGACTGCGGATCGGCGCGGTGATGGTGACCGTCAGCACTTTGTGCACGCCCTCCGAGCTCGGCTATATCCTTCGCCACGGCGATGCTCAGCTCCTCATCGGCGTCCGACGCTTCCTGCGGCATGACTATGCCGAAACGCTGGCGGCCGCGTTTCCGGCGCTCGCCACCCAGCGTCCCGGCCGGCTCCGCCTTCCCGAGGCGCCCTATCTCCGCTCGATCTGGCTCGAGGGCGACGACCGACCCGGCTGGAGCCACGGCATCGACGATCTGCTGGCGCTCGCCGACGAGCCCGGCGCACCCGACGACCTCCTGCTCGAACGGATCGAGCAGGAGGTCTGCCCGAGCGACGACGCGGTGGTCATCTATACGTCGGGAAGTACGGCCGCGCCCAAGGCCGTCGTCCATCGCCAATGGACCCTCGCGCGCCATCCTCCCGTCCTCGCGCAGCACTTCCTGCTCGAGGAGACCGACAGGATGATGCCGCTGCTGCCCCTCTTCTGGGTCGGCGGCCTGGCGATGGCGCTCGAGGTGCTCGGCACCGGTGCGACGCTGGTCTACCCCGACAGTCCGGCGACCGACGTCGTCCTCGACACGCTGACGCAGCTGAACGTCAACCGGGTGAACTCGTGGGGGCCGCAGCAGGTGCGCCTGCGTGAGGCGGCGGTCGCCCGCGGCATCGATATCGAGAAAATCGGCGGCCTCGCCCAGCCGCGCGACGCGCAGGACGTGCCGATACCGCCGCATCTCCAGGTCAACATGCTGGGGATGACGGAAAGCTTCTGCCCGCACAGCAGCGAACCCCTCGACACCCGCCTGCCGGAGGACAAGGCCGGCTCGTCGGGGCGCGGCATCGGCGGGATCGAGCGCCGGATCGTCGACCCCGCGACGGGCGAGCCGCTTGCCCCCGGCACGGTCGGCGAACTCCAGCTGCGCGGGGGCGCGATGATGGCCGGCTTCTACAAGGTCGATCGCCGCGACGTGTTCACGCCCGACGGCTTCTATCCGACCAACGACCTCGCGCGGATCGACGCGGACGGCCATCTCTACTTCGTCGGCCGGCGCGGCGACATGCTGAAGACCGCGGGCGTGAACGTGTCGCGGCTGGAGGTGCAGGCGGTGCTCGGGGCGCTTCCCGACGTCGACCTAGGCGTCGTCGTCGGCCTCGCCGACCGCGACCTCGGCCAGATCGTCGCCGCCGCGGTCGTTCCCCGGCCCGGTCGCGGACCGACCGAGGCGTCCCTCAAGGATCAACTACGGCAGCGCCTGTCGAGCTATAAGATACCGAAACATATTGTCTTCATCGAGAGCGACGAGGTGCAGTGGACGCCCTCGGGCAAGGTCAGGCTCGACGCGCTCGCGGGTTTGATCACGGCGCGGGTCGGGATGCGCTGACCCCCGGCGGCCACGCGTCGCGCCACGGGGCGGCGGCCTCGATGTCCGCCGCGAGTTGCAGCAGCATCACGTCGGTGCCCGCGCCCGACGAGAACATCGAGCCGATCGGCAGGCCGTCGCTCGCCCGGCCCAGAGGCAGCGATATGCTGGGCGTGCCGACCAGGTTATGCAGCGGGGTGTAGTCGATATAGTCGAACAGCGCCGCCCACAGCTTGTCGAACGCGCGTTCGGGCGAAAGCATGCCGACCGGCGGCGGTGCGGTCCGCGTGACCGGCGAGAGGACGACATCCCAGCGCTGGTGGAAGTCGTCGACCGCGCGCGTCGCGGCAGCGATCGCCGCATAGGCGGCCGCAAGCTGGAGCGGCGACACCGTACGCCGTCGTGCCGCCAGCCCGAGGGTCCACGGCTCGAGCAGCTCGTCGAGCGGCTCGGTCCGGGTGGCAGCATAAAAGTCGACGATCTCGCCGCCGAGATACGGCCACAACGTCATGATCGCCTGGCGCACCGCATGCCGGTCGATCGGCATGGTCACGGCATCGACGTCGTGGCCGAGCGCGGCGCACAGCGCAGCGCTGCGCTCGACCGCCGCCGCGACGTCGGCGTCCGCGTCGCCCGCCATCCCGGCGAGGTCGACGGCGATCCGCAGC
>CAXUEV010000001.1:0-47556 GCA_964250105.1 uncultured Sphingomonadaceae bacterium | reverse complement strand
AACACCGGCCGGTCTCTGGTTGCCGCTGGATGAAAGGCGGGGGTCAGGTCACAGCGAAAGGAGATGCTGAACTAAGCCCTGATCCTCCTGACCTGCTGCAAGAGCTGGCCTGGCGGTGCTGCCGAGCGACCGTGACCACTACGACCTGCTGCAGCAGCTCTGCCCGGAAGCGCGCTTTTTGTTCTACTGAGAGCCGATCTCAAGCGCTGGCAGGTAACGGTGAATGGACGGGCGCAACAAGGAGGTGCTCGGCCGCATCTATGCCGAGGAGGGCGTCTACGCGGTCGCCGATACCGGGCGTTTCGAAGGACGCGAGGCGATCCAGGCGATCGCCGACATGGCCGGGCATGTCGAGCTGGTGCAAACCGGCTGCGCGCACATCTCGACGAACCCGCACGTTGTGATCGACGAGACCCGAGCGGTGGCGACCTGCCACACCAGGGTTGCGCGGCACGGGCCCCGCGGCTTCTACATCTGGCGGTTGAGCCCCTCGCGGTTCGGATGCGCGCGCAGGGCGGAGGGCGCTGGGAGATCGTCCACCGCCAGAGCCGAATGCTCGACGGCGACCCGCGGCGGTGGCTCTCCTCGCCGAGGTGATGAAGGTGCCGCGGGAACCGCAGCAGGCCTGGCGAGGGTCGCTAGACCAAGAACCGTCGGCAGCGCGCCGCAAGCAGCTTCGCGCCTTCGACGGGCCCGAGATTGTCCATCTGCTCGCTCAGCACCTCCACGCCGATCGGTATGGTTGGATGCGCGGTCCGGACGCGCGCGACGATGTCCGCGAGCGGCAAGGCGCCGTCACCGGGAACCTTTCGGTCGCGCATCGGCACGTACGGCTGGAGATCCTGCTCCGGCGCCCGGTCGGCGAGTTGAAGCGCCCCGACGAGGGCTGTCGTCGCCGGATCGAGATCGGTCAGCGTGCCGCCGCTTCGCGCGAAATGCCAGGTATCGAGCAGGACAGATCCATTCGGCGCGCCGGACGTGAGAACGACGTCCACGCAGGTCCGGAGGTCGGGGATGCCGGTGCCCGGGAGAAATTCGATCGCCAGCGCGAGTCCCGTCTCGCGCGCAGTGCGACAGGCGAGCGCGAACGCCTCGGCGAGGGCGTCGAGCGGGGTCGGGCTGCCGTCGATATGGACGAGGTTGACGGTCTTCGCGCCGAGTGTCGCGGCGAGATCGACGCACTCGCGCAGCCCCGCCGCGCTGGCGCTGCCATGATGCGGCGTGCCGGGAAGCGCGCTGACGACCCCGTCGATGGCGCTGAACCCGACGCCATGCTCCTCGACCCGAGCGCGCAGCGCCGCCGGCGCGAGATGCTCGCGCCGGACCTGGTCGGCCGTCGCGGTGATCCAGCGGAAGCCGGATGCGCCCGCCGCCTTCGCGAGGTCGACGAGTGTCGCGTCCCGGAAGGTGTAGCTCCAGAGCTCGAGGCCGCTCATAATGCCGTCGCCCGGAGCCGATCCATCACCTCCGCGCAGGCGAGCCCGTCTTCGAAACTCGGGGCGATCTGACGGCGCTCGGTGATCGCCGCGCGCATCGTCGCCGCCCACGGGCGGATCGCGGGCAGGTGCGGATCGCCATCGAACGGAGGGAAGGTGATCGTGCGATCCTCGCGCGAGCCGCGCACGTGGTTTTCGGTGGAGCCGATCGCCTCGATCAGCCCGTCGGCCCCGAAGATCCTAACACGCGGCGGCAGGCTGGCCGGCGTGGCGAAAGCGGTATCCACGAGAGCGGTCGCGCCCGAGGCGAACCGCAGCCGCGCGGCGAACCCGTCCTCGGCCGTCGAGCGATGGAGCGCGCGCTGTGCATCGGGCCGTTCGGCGACGTCGGTCCGCACCTCGCCCGCGACCTCGGCGATCTCGCCGAACATTCAGCGCAGCGCATCGACGACGTGGCTACCGAATGCCCCGATCCAGCCTCCGCATGGCCTCCGCATGGCCTCCGCTCCGCTCGTCGATGCAGGCGGACCGGCATCATTCGACCGCCGGCGGTGACGGTCCGAAGCCGATGTCGAGGATCGGAGTCTCAAAGCCGCAATTGATGATGCTCTGCGCCTTTGCCAACTGCTCGGGCGGCACGCCGGCGATGAAGCCGTCGATCAGCCGATGGCAATTGCTGATCATGCCCTCGCCGCCATTGTGACTGTTGCCGCGGCCCTCCGTACCCCGCGCGAGCCGCATATGGTCAATATCGTGGAGCCCGAGTTGCTGGCGCGGCAGGTTCGAATAATCCTGCCTCGGAATCTCGGGGAACTCGTTCGAGTCGTAGGCGAGGATCGTCGGTTCGCGCGGCGTTTGAAATTCCTCACCTTCGGGGCGGATGACCAGCGACCACAGTTCGAAGAAGCAGGTCTCGGCCGTCAGCGGCCGGATGCGATAGCCAGACATCGCCCCGAAGGTCGGCAACAGGAAGAAATGCGGGAAGACATACTCGACCGGGTAGAAGGGCTGCTCCTGCGCCACCTTCAGGATGTCGAACATGTCGGCGCCACGCGCCCGCGCGTCCTTGGTGATCTCCTGACACAACATGCCGTAGAACACCTCCAGCGCGCGCTCGGTGTCGTCGGGCAGGTCGACGTCGCGGATCTGGTCCATCACCTCGAGTTCGGTCTCGTGGATCATGCCGGCCATGCCCGAGCTCAGCCGCTTGAACGACTTGATCTGGAGATCGACCGCCTCGCGCGGGCTGAGCCCGACATTAAGGTCCTTGCCGTCGACGGTCGGCCCGAACGCCTTGCTCGCGTCATAGCCGAGCAGGTGCACCTGCGGGTGCGTCTGCATCGTGTGGTAGCCCTCCTGGAACGCCTCGTTGGCGAGTTTCCAGTTTGTCGGGAGGACGGTGCCAAACCACCAGTCCATCTTCAGCTTGTCGGCGTGGCGGGCGTCCATGCGATCGGCGACGGGGCCCAGGCAATCGCGCAGCGGCGGCGCGTCGTCGTCGAAGTTGATGAAGGCGCATCCCGCCCAGAACTCGACGCGCACCGGCGCGAGATCGACCTCGGCGCGATCGAGAAGCTCTTCGTTGAAGACCTCGCGGCCGAAGATGAACGTGCTCTCGCCTTCGACATTCCAGCGCCAGCCGTGAAACGGGCAGACGAAGCCGGTGGAGCCGCATTGGCCGGCGCCCTTCGCAAGCCGCACGCCACGGTGGCGGCAGGCATTCTTGAACGCCTTCACGCCGCTCTTCGCGCGGACCAGCAACACCGAATGTTCGAGAATGTTGTAGACGGTGTAGTCGCCGACGTTCGAAATCTCCTCCAGCCGGCAAGCCATCTGCCAGACACGCGGCCACAGATGCTTCTTCTCGAGCTCGAAGAACTCGGGATCATAATAGCGCTCCGTCGGGAGGAGCTCGGGATTGGTCACCCGGAACGGCACCTTGCCGAAATCCGCCGCCGCTTGTTCATCCATCTTAGCTTCCTCGTCCTCGGTTTTACGCCTGCGCGGCATGGCGCCGCTCATCGCTTTCGCGACCGTATCGGCAAAGGCTCGGCGCGATTGCGCCCTTACGTCGCCCCGTTTGGCAATCCCCGCCCGCCGGGCCGTCGATCGCGTATCCTGGAAAGTTTCAGCGCCGCCGATGCGATGCGCTTGCGAATAGACCGGATAAACGCAATGACTGAAGCTGGTGACCTTAACGTGCCTCGAACTCGTGCTTCGCCGTGAAAGGACGCCGTCCTTAGACTACTCGACGAGCGGGCCGGCGCGCACAACGCGCAGCTGGAGCAGCTCCAAATCGCCTATCATGCCGGCGAGCAGATTGGCCAGGCCACCGGTGAATTAGCCCACGACTCCCATCTTCGGAACTTGGCGTAGCCTCTTCGGTCAGCGCCTGCTCGCGTAGCGCGGTTTCGATACGTCGCTGCAACCTCGCATCGAGTTCGCCTAAGGCGATCTCGTTACGGCACTGCTCAACCGTTGCTCCGATTCCGGCTGTCGCTTCGCGAACGAACGTCATCTCAGCGGGCAATGAAGGTGTGCTGGACCTCGCAATCGTGCTCGAATCTTTGGAGATGTCTCATTTGCGACGTGTCCGTGCCCGGGCCGAGCCGCTGCTGCTGATCGCGCCGTTCGGCCACCCTGTCGCGGAGCGTGACCGCGTGTCTCTCAACGAACTAGCAACCGAGCCCTTCATTCTTGCGCATTCTGGCCCATTCCCCGGCTACGCCGCACAGATCGAGGCGCTGCTCTACCGATACCAGCTGCGGCCTAGCGGCCACACGGTCGTCAAGCACCAAAACACCATGGTCCGCTTTACGGCAGCCGGTCGCGGGCTGTCGCTCCTGCCCGAGCCTATTGCGTACGGACTCACGACGGTCGCCGTAGTGCCGCTCGCCGAGGAAGACGCCGAGCTCGTGAGCTGGCTGCTTTATCGTGAGGAGGACGCATCAGACGAGGTATCGTCCGCGCTCGAACTTGCGTCGGTCCTTAGTCGCGGCGGAGAGCTGCCGTCGGGCACTCGTTTTACCTCCTGACGCGCACGACGAAACCCACGGTCACGGTCCATGAAGGCTGCGAGCATGTGCGGGATCAGCGCCCCGGCATCGGCAGTCTCTCCATAAGCGGTGGAGTAGAGTTCAGCGTAGCGGTCGAGATCGGCCTTGACGCTTGCCGGGAGCGCAATAGTCAACCGCACGAGATCCGTTTTCGGCAGTGGTCCCAGCCGCAGCTTGGCAGTCATCGACTACCTCCTCCGCGGCGCGTGCTGGAGCCGTAAGGTCTGAGCACGAGATCCTTGTTGACGATTACCCGGACAGGAAAGCCTGGGCGGACCGTGAGCGTCGGCTGGATGTTGAGGTTGCGCCGGGTGATCTGCTGGCCGACCTGGTTGACGCTGTCCTGAGCACTGCGCCCGGTCGCGACGATGACGGTCTGATTGCCGTCGATCGAACCGCGATTGCCCGACCCAAGCTCCGCGCCCACACCCAGCAGCGTCGAAAGCGCGGCGCCGGCGAGCAGCTTGCCCCAGTGGTTGTCGGTCTCGTCCTCCAGCCCCGCAAATCCGCGGGTGTCCGCGCCGGGCAGTCGGTCGAGCGTTATCGAGGAGCCGTCTGGCATGACGAGTCGCGTCCAGACGAGCAGGACGCGGCTCTGGCCGAAGGACACCTGCGCATCATACTGTCCAAGCAGGCGCGAGCCCTGCGGGATCAACAAGGTCCCGCCCGTCACCGTGTCGTACACCGGCTCTGTCACCGTGGCGATCGCCTGGCCGGGCAGGTCGGAATTCAAACCCGTCACCATCGCAGCCGGGATGATCGTGCCCGCCATCACCTGATAGGGCGAAGCTGGCGTCTGAAGACGGCCGCTCGCGTAGACGCGCTGGTCGGCCGGCGCGTTCAGGAACGCGCTTTTTGCGCTTTGACCGTTCTGAGCGAAGGTCTCGTCTTCCCGTCCACCCGAGGCGGAGCCGGGCAGCGCCGCGAACGGATCGCGTCTTGTCCCGTCGCCAGTGTTCGCGACGTCGTGGCCCGCCGTCGAGGCTTGGCCGCCTTCCTGGCGCACCTGCGCGAACAGCGCGCTACGCGCGGCCGCGTCGGCCTCCTGCCATAGCCGCTGCAGCTCGGCCAGCCGCGCCTGTTCCTCCGGGTTTGGTCCGACTGGCCCAGCGGGCGGAGCTGTCCCTACAGGCGGCGGCTGCCCGCCGCCCGCGCTGAGGATCGGACGGCCGAGGTCGCCGGGCAGCGGCGGGCCGAGCGGCGGCACGTTTGGCGGGAGCGGCTGGCGCGGCAGTCCGGCATAGTCGCGCGGAAGCGTGTTCAGCCCTTCCGCGACCGGCTTGCGCTCGGTCGAGTAGAGCTCTTCCGGCGCGGCGCCTCCGTTCCGGTCGACGTTCAGCGCCCAGATAGCGAGCCCGCCAATTGCGAGCGAAGACACCAAGCCGAGCAGGATCAGCGCGCGACGGGACAGGCGGGTGACAGCGCGAGGTCGGGCGCGCAGTTCGAGTCGATCGGGCGCTACCTTCGGCGGCAAAGTCGCATCATTCGCGTTGGCGGGCGGTGGCACGTCGGTCATGATTCGAAAATCCCGCCGCGCCGGCGACCGTCGGTGCGCTCGATCCGGACCACCTGCTGGCGCTCGCCGCCGAGCCTGAGCTCGGCCGCGCCGAACAGGCGGTCGACGATGTAGTACGGCGCGCGAAAGCGGGCGTTGACGAGCTGGTTCTCCCCGGTCGGGCCGACGACGAAGATCGGCGGCAGCTCGCCTTGCGCGATGCCGGCGGGGAACTGGATGTAAACCTTAGCTTGGTCGTCGAACACGCTGACCGGCCGCCAGGGCGGGCTGTCGCCAGATATCGCATAACGGAAGCGGAGCCGCTCCACCGCGATGCCGTCGGTCACGGGCGCAGCTTCCGCTCGCGGGCTGCCCTGAAGCGCGAGCAGCCGATCCTGAGGATAATCCCACGAGACCGACGCCATCCATGTCGCGGGGCTGGCGGTCAGCTCGAGATGGTAGGTGCGCCGGTCGGTGTTGACGACGAGGTTGGTGCGGAGGTCCGGCCGCGTCGGCTTGACGAGGATGTGGACGCGAGCACTCGTTCCTGCACCCGACGTGGTGTCCCCGATAACCCAGCGCACCGTGTCGCCGGCCGAGACAGACACGAGCTGCTCGCCGGCCTGAAGCGCAATGTCGGTCACCTTTCCTGGCGAGGTATAGACTTGGTAGAGAGCGCCCGCCGAATAGGGCCAGACCTGGATGGCGTTGAGGTAGCCGTAGCGTGACGGCTGGACGCGCGCCGCGCGGTTGGCGGACGCGATCCAGGCTTCGGGGCTGGCCGGCTCGGACGTCGCGGCGCCGGAGCGCGGCGGCGGCATGAGTTGGCCGGGAAGAGGCAGCGGCGTCGGGACGGCGACCACCTCGACCGAGCGCACCGGCTCGACGGCCGCGGTGGGTGTCGCGATCGGCTCCTCCAGGCTGATCTCCGGCGGCGGCGTTCGGTGCGCGCAGGCGGCAAGCGCCAGCGCGGAGACCGAGACGAGAGCGATGCGGACGATGGGCGGACGAGTCATTGCGTTGCTCCTCATGACCCGCTGGACCCGAGCTCGCGGCTCCAGTTCAGGCCGTTGACGTAGATGCCGAGGGGGTTCTTGCGGAGCTGCGCCTCCGAGCGGGGCCGCTGCAGCACGATCGCCATGATGGCGGTCCAGCGCTCGGTGCCGGCGAGCGCGTTGTTCTCATAACGGCGCTCGACCCAGCGGACCTGGAACGAAGTCGGCGAGGCGCGCACCACGCTGGTCACCTCGATCGCCACCGACTGGCGGCCGACCTTGCCGAACGGGTCAGCCGAGCGGGCGTACTCGTTGAGCACCGCCGCGCCGCGATCGGTGGCGTAGTCGTAGGCTTCCAGCCAGTTCTGACGGACGACGACGGGGTCGAGCGCCAGGCTTCGCACGTTGTTGATGAAGCGCGAGAGGTGGTTGGCGATCTGCGCGTCGGTGGGCACGTAGGCCTCTGTCGCCGCGCCGACGGCGCGAACGTCGCCCTGGCGCGTCACCTCGACGACGTAGGGCGTGATCGACGACTGACTGGCCTGCCAGACGAGGCCGATCGCCATGAGGCCCGAGATACCAAGCGAGCCGAAAAAGGCGATCCGCCAGTTCTTCGCCTGAACGCGGGAGGAGCCGAGGCGCTCGTCCCAAATCTGGCCGGCGCGCTGGTAGGGCGTTTCGGGAACGGGCGTCTCGGCATAGCGGACGCCGGGGCGGCGGAAGCGCATGGATCAATCCTCTTTCAGGGTCGGGCCGGAGCCGGAGCCGCCGTGGTCGCCCGAGCGAATGGTACGAGCGGCGGTCTCGACGCCGCGGCGCATCTGCTCGCCGCGGCGTAGGCGCTTGGCCCAAGCCGGCGGCAGCTCGCGCATGAGCTGCTCGGGGAGCGGCTTCACGCCCTCATCCTCCTCGACCGGCTCGGGCGCAGGCGTCAAACCCAAGACGGTGACGGTCGGCGCGATCGGCTCGCCGGTGGTCACGTCGGGGCTGTCGCCCTCGATTGGCTCACCCTCGGCGCCCGCGGCGATGACGGGCGTGACCGGCGGTTCGTCCTCGGGCCGCACGAACCCGCGCTCCACGCGCAGCTCGGCGTCGCCGTCGACGGTGACGTATACGCCCGCGCGCGCCACCTCGGCAGGGTCGAACGCGACCGGCCGGGACTGGTACGCCTCCAGCGCAGCCTCGATCTCGCCCAAGCGCCGGTCGATCTCGTCGGGCAGATCGTCCGGCGAGTCCGAGAACTGCTCCTCGATGGCGGCGAACTCGATCCGGAGCGCGTCGTAGGCCTCACGCTCCTCGTCGGTGAGATCGGGATCGTCGGCGTAGATGCGGCGCATGCCGTGGGCGACGCCGTAGGGCAGGTCGAGCGCGGCCTCGATCCACTTCCAGCCCTCGGCGACGATCGCCTCCGCCTCCGTCGCAAGCTTCTCCGCCACAAGACGGTCGAGCAGCGCCACGTCCTGCAGCCAGCCGCCACCGTCGGGCGTGAACAGGTCGCGTAAGATCACGCCGCCCGCCTGCTCGTAGGCGTCAACGCCTACGAACACCGCGCGCCGGTCGCTCGCTCCGACCGCGGAGTCGGTCAGCAGCCGGCGGATGTAGAAGGCGTCCTTGTTATAGGCGCGCTGCAGGTCGTCCCAGACCTGCTCCTGGCGCGAATGGTCGCCGTTGACCGTGAACGCCATGAGCTGGTCGAGCGTCATGCCGTCCTCGGCATAGACGTCGAGCAACTTGGGGCTGACTGCGGCGAGCCGGAGCCGCTGGCGCACGACGACCGGGGTGACGAAGTGGCGAGCGGCGATCTCCTCGACGCCCTGGCCCAGCTCGACGAAGCGCTGGAAGGCGCGGAACTGGTCGAGCGGGTGAAGGTCGATGCGCTGAACGTTCTCGGCGTAGCTGTCGTCCTCGGCCGTGATGGGCGAGTCCGCCTCGCGCACATTGCACGGCACGGGGGCAGTCTTGGACAGGCGCTTGCGCTTCACCAGCAGCTCGAGCGCGCGGTAGCGGCGCCCGCCAGCCGGCACGGCGTAGGTGCCGGTCTCCTCGCCCGCCTCGTCCAGCACCGGCCGGACGTTCAGGTTCTGGAGCAGGCCGCGATACGCGATGTCGTCGGCTAGGTCATCGATGGAGATGCCGGCCTTGACCCGGCGGACGTTCTCTTGGGCAAGGACGAGCTTGTTGAAGGGGATGTCTCGCGAGCACGCGAGCGAGGTGATCTTCTGAACGGCCGTGGCCATGTCCGGTCTCCGCGACGGGCGGCCGGGAGACTCTCTCTCGACCTCCAACCCGTCACGGAGACCGGCGCAGCCCTCTTCCTCTGAAGAGCGCCGCGCCGGAGAACCGGGGGTAAGAGAAAGCGCAAAGCAGGAATGCCGCTTCTGCGGATTGCCGCGGACCCGTCGGTCTGGTCGCCGTCAGGCGGCGAGCCGCTCCTCGTCGCAGAGGTCGGGCTCGGCCTGAGTGGCGCCGGGCCGAAACGCGAGCAGGTAGTCGGCCGCCTTCGACGCCGCCGACGCGGCACGCACGATCGCGCGATTGTCCTCGAGCAAGATGTCGAGCCAGGCGCCGATGTAGTCGGCGTGGCGCACCGTCGGCACGATGCCGAGCGTGGCGAGGCAGAAGGCGGCGGTGAGCTCCGCCACCAGCTCCTCCTGCCCGTATTTCTTCGAGCCGAACGCGCCGGACATGTCGCGGCCGAGCCGCGACGCGTGGCCGGTCCAGTGACCGAGCTCGTGGACGGCGGTGCGATGCCAGTTTATCGGCTCGAAGTACGCCTCGGGCCGGGGCACCTGCACATAGTCTAGCGCGGGCGAGTAGAATGCCTTGTCGCCGCCGAGCCGGACATCGGCGCCGCTCGCCCGGATCATCGCTTCCACCTCCGGCGCGATCAGGCCCTCGGGCACCGGCGGCGGCGCAGTGACGAGGTCTCCGGGTAGGCCGTCGCACTGGTCGACCGAGAACACCGTGAACCGCTTCAGGAACGGGATCGCGTGCGCGTCGTCGCCGGTCTCCCGCGCGCGTCGCTTCTCGTCGTCCGGCACGAACCGGTCTGCATAGACGACGGTCGTGCCGCGCTCGCCCTTGCGGACGCAGCCGCCGAGCACCAGCGCTTGGCGAAAGGTGAGCCAGCTCTGGCACGAGAAGCCGCGCGCGATCACCGCACCCCACAGGATCAGCACGTTGATGCCGGAGTAGCCGCGGCCGGTGCTGGCGTTCCTCGGCATGGCGAGCGGGGCGGCGACGCCCGACGCGCCCCAGGGCTGGACCCAGGGCAGCTTGCCCGCCTCGAGCTCACCGATGATGCGGGTGGTGATCTCGTCGTACAAGTTGGCGCGCTCCGGCATCGAGGCTGGCCGGGAGGAGGCTTGAGGCATCGCGGGTCTCCGCGACGGGCCGGCCGTGAGCCACTCTCTCGACCCTCAAACCCGTCGCGGTATCGCCGCGGCCCTCGCACTCTCGGGGCGTTGCGGGGCCAGCCCCGCAGAAGGGGTCAGCCGAAACCTCGGGTGCGGCCGCAGGGGAAGGCGTTCCCCTCCCATATGCGCCGTCAGGCGGGCTGCCCGGCAATCTCCTCGAGGTAATCATCCGCAAAATCGGTCCGAAGCTCGATCCAAAGCGGTGCGTGATCGGACATCTGCCACGTGCGCCACTTGCGGTAACGGCCTTCGGGCGTGGTCGCCTTAAATTTCGTTTTCTTTTCAGGGTCCTGCGCGGGGATGTGAGCGGCATAGGTGTCGAGGTCATCGTCCCTGAAGACATCGTCGAACAGCTGGACCATGCCGCCACCGATAATCTTGAACCGCTTGTCCTTCACTCGCACGGCGATCTGGTCGTAGAAGTGGTTTCCTGACTGGCGCACCTTGTCACCGTCGATCTCCGGCGGAACCTTGAAACCTTTGCTCTGCAGCGCGGCCATGGTTTCGTGCTCTGGACTCACCACGTTGAAGTCGCCGAGCAGGATGTAGTTTTCGGTCTGGCCGAGGTGGTCCGTGTCGGGCGTTGCAGCGTCCTGACGCTTGGCAAAGAAGGCGACGAGCTTACGGATTTCGTCGATCCGCTGCTGAAGCTGATCGCCTGAGTCGTCGCCATAATAGATGTGCACGGTACACAGGCTGAAGCGGAACCAGCCGGACTGAAAGGCAACGAGAAAGGGACTCCTAGCGAATTGTTGCTGGATTTCGACCGTGGTCGCCGGGATTTCGGGCTGGTCCTTCGGCTTGACCTTCTTGCGCGCGACGACGAGCTGCCCGTTCGGTAGGACGATCTCGCCCGCAATTTTTCGAAACCAGACCTTCTTTGTATTGAACACGAACGCCATACGCTCGCCGTTGCCGCCCGAGCCTTCCGTCACGTCGGTGACGATATAATCCCATTCCCGCCCGAGAATTCGCATCAGCTTGCGGAACGGGCCGAGGTCTTCGTTTACTTCCTGGATCGCGACCAGGTCGAAGCAGGAGATCATCTCGGCGAGGTAGTAAAAGGTTTCCGGTAGCCGCGGCCCCCAGCCGAACTTGTTCGAGTCGAAGTCGCGGATGTTCCAGGTCGCGAGGAGGAGTGCGCTATCGCTCTTGCGGGCACGGACGGGAGCCAGACGTTCGCGAATCGCGAGGAGCCGCTCGGCGCAACGCTCGACTACGCCGTCCTCTTTGGCGAGGTCACGACGCAGCCCGGCATAGTTGTTCGACATAAGGCCCCCACCCACGAGTCGTCGTTGATCATGCCACGAATGCTCGGACACGTCGCGCCGCATGCGACGGAAGGTCTGTGGAGCGGGCGTCAGATCTTCAGTTGACCATCGCCCGACCCCGAATGAGTGTTGCAGTGAAGGAGAAGTCGGGCATGTCGGACAGTTTTCGCCGGCTCTGGGAAGATCAGGAGCGCTTGCGCAGGCTCGCTGATCCGTTCGGTGATCTGCGTCGGCAAGCGGTCGCCTTCCAGCAGCTCGGTGTCGGCTCGACGACTTTGGAGTTTCTGCGCCAGGAGGAAGAGCGACGCCGGCTGCTCGCAGGGTTTACAATGCCTGATGTGGGGGAGGCCGCGTCGCTCGCGAGCGAGTTTGAACGGCAGCGCAAGCTTGTGGAGGGTCCGATCGAGGAGGCGAGGCGCAGCGGCCTGCTCGACCCGGGCTCGGACATCCGTAAGTCGCTGGCCTCCGTTATGGACGCCCGCGCGAGTTATGAAGGGCTCTTCCGGCTGCCTGGCTCGGATGAGACCGGACGGCTTGCCACCGAGGCGATGAGTGCCAGCCGGATCGCCCGCGAATTTTTGGCCGAGCCCAACAGCCTGCGCGACGCTATGGGACAGGTTCGGGCGCCTTGGGTGAGCATCGAGGACGAGGTCCGCTCGGCTCGCGCTTTTGCCGACATCATGGGGATCGGCCGCGCTCTGCAAACGGCGAACCCGTTCAGCGGGGCATCGTCGACGCGCTGAGGCCGAGTCTCGGCGACTGGCGCGACCTAGTCACGCCGTCGTTTGATCTTGTGACAGACCCCGTGTTGCGGACCGGCTTCTATTACGAGCGCGGGCTTGACCCGTCGCTCACGGACTTCACGGTGCCGGCCTTCGGAGAAAGCCTCCGGCAAGGCGGGCTCGACGAACCTGAGCCGGCCGGAACGGATGACGATGGATCTGCCCGTGCGACCCTGGCGTTCACTCAGCTGCGGCGTTTCGAGGTCGCGATGCGGGGGTTCATCGAACGCGTCATGCGAGAAGCATTCGGTGAGGACTGGATGAAGCACCAGCTCCCTGGGAACATGTTGGATTCGTGGCACGACAAGCGCGACAAGGCCGTGAAGGCGGGAGAGGCCGAGCAGGCGCTGATCGAGTACGCTGATTTTACGGACTATCGTGCGATCATCGAGCGGAAGGATAACTGGGCCAAGGTATTCAAGCCGGTGTTCGGGCGGCCGGAGGACGTACGCGAATCGTTCCAGCGCCTGTTTCCGGTGCGGATCGCCACGATGCACGCGAGGATCCTCACTCTGGACGATGAACTGCTTCTCCGCGTGGAGACGCGGCGGGTGTTGAAGGCGATCGGAAAGCCGCGCGTTTAGACGACCCGCTAGCTGCTCCCGCGTCGCGCCAGCGCGGTCTCCCGACGTCGAAATTCCGCCCTGAGCGTATCGGCTTCGGTTTCGAGGTCCTCCACACGCTCACGCAGGGCCTGAAGCTCGGCATCGAGTCGCTCGCGCGACGTTCTTGTTGCATGTCGAACCAGACGCGCGACCCGGCGCCCGAGGGCGCCATCTCGCGCCGACTGCGTCAGTTCGCGGACTGTAACACCCTCGACGTTGGCCGCCCACTCCAAAGCGTCGGCGCCTGGTTCGAGGACAAAACGCGGTCGCCCCCTGATGCAGATCAACCGGATAAGTCCGATGTCGCGAGTGCGGCGGGTAAAGAGAGCAACCCTGTCGTCGAAATCGCGAGCGGCGGTTCGGACAACGCTCCGATCTCCGTCGATCTCAGCATCGAAGCCGGAGATATGTAGGACGTCATAGTCCTGCTCTGCGTGCGTCATAATGATGGATTCGTAGTGCCCCTCAGCAACGGCCTCAGCCACCTGTCGCCAGTCACGCAGCCACTCGGACCAAGCGACCACCGCTCAGCTCGTCGCATCGACGCGTCGGCCAGCTACAAAAACCCGGATCAGTCCTGCGTTGATGAGGAGACGCAGCCGGCGGAGCAGCGGCTTCATCACGCGGCGGGCAATCGCTACGCGGAACCGGCCGCCCGAGACTGCGACGCGTTTGGTGAGGCGGCGTGCGGTACTGAAACCGTGCGCGCGGATCAGCGCGTCATGCACCCAGCTTCGCGCTTGCGAAGCGCGAGACCCTCCGGGAACTCGATCGTGACGCGATCGAACCACTCTCCGTTAGCAAACTCCGACCGCGGTATGGACATGATCAGCTCCTCTGCCTTGAACTCACCTGTAGCAGCGAAGGTCGCCGCCGAAAGCAAATTTATTCGCGCTTGTGAGCCGGTCTGTAGCATGGCTACTCTTAGTGCCGTTACAGAAGCTCGCGCTCGAGATCGTCTTTGCGCGTCCGCCAATCGGGCATCAGGCGGGTCAGGAGCTCGACCCATTCGTGACCGTGATCGGGGTGGAGAGCATGCGCGAGTTCGTGCGCTATGACGTAGTCGATGTAGGACGGAGAGGCGCGGACGAGTTCAAGGTTCAAAACCAGCGTCCCTTTCGGCGTGAAACTTCCCCAACGGTGGGTCATCTCACGAATGACAAGGCGGGGTCGATGCACGCCCTGCCGTTCAAACGGCGGCAGCATCGCATCGAGCCGTTCCGGAAAGATCCGGTGCGCCTGAACCCGATACCAGTGTCGGATCAGCGCACGACGAAAGGTCAGGTCGCGCTCGGCTGGAAGGGCAAGGATTAGCCGGCCCCCATCGAGCCGCACGTCCGTTGGTCCGCGTTGAATGAGGAGCCGGTAAGGTCGGCCGAGGACGAGGTGGGTCTCGCCACTCTCATATTGGCGCGGAGGGGTTCGCGGACGCCAACGTTCGAACCTTACCAGTTGACGAGTGATCCAGGACGCGCGCCTGCGGACCCGCGCGACGATATCGGCGTCAGTCGCCGCCAGCGGCGCCACGACTTCGACGTTCCCTTCTGGGGTCACCGCAATTCGAAGCACGTTGCGCGCGCTGCGCTGGACGCGAAGGGGGATCGATGCGCCACCCCAGTCGAATGCAAGGTCAGCGGACACGACCATCATCCGCCATCCGCACGCGAGCCGAAGCGATCACGTCGTCCATGATCGCGTCGAGAACGCCGGCATCAATGACGAACCTACGACGACCCACGATTTCGTCGAAGAAGAAGTCGTCGATGTCGTTCCGAATTCTGTTCTCGACGTCCCGATCGTTCTGCCAACCAACGACACGGTGTTGAGCCACGATGCGCGTCACCGCTTCCGCAACGTCGACCGCTACATCTTCTTTGTCGAAGCCGGCTTTGGCCAGCTCTCGGCGTGCAATGCCCCAGAACGCCGTTTGATGGCTCTTGCCACGGATAGCTTCGGGCGTTGGATCATCGGCGTCCTCGCGCCGTTCGGCCGCGTCTCGCAGTCGGCGGACCTCTGCCAGGTAGGCTTGCTCTTCCAGCCGCCCTCGCCGGAACGCATCGATCGCGTCGCGGATCAACTTCGAGAACTTCTCGAAAAAGACGGGGTCCTGCTCCCACTTTTCCTCAATAGCCTGCAGCGCGCGGTGCGCAATCTCGTCTGCTACGGATGCATCGGAGCGCACCTTGCTAGCGCGCGCCGCGTCTATCGCCCCGTCATCGAAGACGTTGAGCGGCTCCACGATCGTGACGACCTCATGGGCGGTGACGTGCTGGTCAAGCAACGCACGCACACGGTGCTCATAGTCTGTCCAGTCGACCCTCTCCGCGTACCTCGCCCTGACATGCTCCTTGAGGGCGAGGAAGCGCTTCTCATCAGCACGCCACCGCTGGAGCCGGTCTACTGGGGTCTCCTCCAAGAAGACGCGTGATGACAACGCGACCGTAAGGCAGCGTGAGAACGCGTACAGCCGTCGATAGAATTCCTCGCGCAAGGCCTCGTCGATCAGCGCCTTCGCATAGGCTTCTTCGTCGAAACGATTGGTGATGCCGCTGAACAGATCGAGCAGGCCGGCGTGAAGTGAGGGAAGCTGGCGCGCCTCCTCGGCGACGCTTGTGAGCGCTTTTGCCAGATCCTCTTCATCGAAGCTCGCGAGTGCATCGTTCGCACTGAGCGCTTCACCGAGGTTTCGCAGCACACCGCAATAGTCAACGATGTAGCCGAAGGGCTTTGGAGGTGCGCCTTCCTCATCGAAGATGCGGTTCACTCGAGCGATCGCCTGCAACAAGGTATGTTCCCTGAGCGGCTTCGCCAGGTAGAGCACCGTATTCCGCGGAGCATCGAACCCCGTCAGCAGCTTGTCGACCACGATCAGCAGATCGGGATCGCTAGGGCCCTTGAAAGCCTCGATAATCCCCTTGTTGTACGCCTCCTCTCCCCGATAGCGGGCCATCATTCGCCGCCAGAATGCGACAACGTCGTTGTCGGTGGCTTCGTCGATCTCGGTGTCGCCCTCGCGTTGATCTGGCGCTGAGATGATGACTTCCGCTGAGATGTCGCCGAAATCGTCGATCAGCTGCTTCAAGACGATCGCGTCGCGCTTCGAAGGAGCGACGAGCTGGCCCTTGAGCCCCGATCCCTTGAACGTCTCGGAGAAATGACTGCTGACGTCGAACGCGATGCATTTCAGCCGAGCGGCGACGCCGGCCACCGATTTAGGGCGGCTCATCTTCCGCTTCAGGTCATTGGCCTGAGCGGAGGTGAGTCCTCGCGTAACGCGCTCGAACCAGATGTCGATTGCGCGCTCGTCGACATCTTCTTCGACGTGGCGGCCTTCGTACAAGAGCGGCACGACGGCTTCGTCCGTCACCGCATCCCGCATTGAATAAACGGGGTCAAAGAGGGGGCCAAATTGGCGAAAGGTGTTGCGCTCGCGCTTGGCGATCGGCGTGCCCGTGAAGCCGATGAAACAAGCCTCAGGGAAAACCTCGCGCATCCGCGCGTGCAGACTGTCGAGGTCGCCGTATTGGCTACGATGGCTCTCGTCCACGAGTACGAAGATGTCTGTGCTGCGGTCCACGACCCGGCGCTTTCCAAGCGCGGCCCGGAACTTGTGGATTACCGTCGTCACGACACGGGCGCGTTCCTGGATCAGCTCGATCAGGTGCTCACCGGTTCGGGCGCGTTGCGGCGCGAGACCGGTCGAGGCAAACGTGCGAGCGATCTGGTCGTCGAGATCAGTCCGGTCGGTTACGAGCACGAGGCGTGCGCCGGGCACGGAAGCGGTCAGGGCTCGCGCCAACATGACCATCGTCAGGGACTTTCCGGATCCCTGGGTGTGCCAGACGACCCCTCCCGCGCGCCGCCCATTCTCCAATCTACCGACACGGGCGATAACGCTCTTGATGGCGAACACCTGCTGATGTCGGGCAACCTTCTTTACGGGTCCGTCGAACAGGGTGAAACGGCGCGCCATGTCGAGGAGGCGCTCAGGCCGAAACAGAGCCGCTAGTGTTTCGTCGAGTTTAGTCGGCGCGCGACCCTGTCCGAGAAGCGCCTCGAAGCGTCGCCGATACGGCGCGAAGTCCTCGAATATGTGCTTGGCTTCGATCGGGTCTAGCGGACGTGCTACCACCTTCTGGACGAAGTCCGGTGCATCCTCGCGTTCCCGCCAGGCCGACCAGAACTTGGCTGGGGTGCCAACGGTCGCGTACCGAGGTTCGTTGGGATTGGCGGCGAGGACGAGCTGGACCGAGAAGAAGAGGTTGGGACAGCCGACGTCGCCCTTCTGGTTACGAATGGTTTGGGTGATGCCTTGCTGCGTCTTCTCGCGTGACGATTTCACCTCGATAACTGCGAACGGGATGCCGTTCACGAAGAGCACGATGTCCGGCCGGATCGATCCACCACTCGGCCAGTCTACCGGAAACTCGGCTGTCATATGGAAGGCGTTTGCGCGCCAGTCGGCCCAATCTACGTAGCGAAGCGGCCATTCGCGCGTGGTGTCGTCAATCGTCTGCGGAAGAGCGACCCCGAGCTGGAGTAGGTCTGTGACAACCTCGTTGGTGCGCAGCACTCCATCGTATCGGATCCCGGACAGGCGCCTCAGAGCAGTTTCGATGCTGGCCTCGGAGAAGAGATGTCGACGCTCGCGCCAGTTGATGTGGTTCAACCTTGCGAGCTGTTTGCGCAGCACCTCGTCGAGAAGCACGTGGCTGCGCCGACCCTGGCGCATCCTGTCCGCTTCTGCGCGACCAATATAGTGCCACCCCAACGCGGACAGGGTGGCTAGGGCCGCGAGATGCACACTGCCGGCCTCCAAGGTGGCGAACTCTGGAGATTCGCTCATGCTGTTGCAGCCTCGAGGGGCCTCTTGAGTGGAGAGATCTCGTCGAACGGCAGCAGCCTTTGTGCGACAGCCCGCTTTTCACTCGCCAGCGCCACGATCAGGCGCAGCGCCTGGACGTGTTCGGCCGTCGCTGCGTCGAGGACCCGAACAATGGCTTGCTGCTCCGGCCGCGAGGGGAATGAGATCGGCAGTGCCTCGAGGAAGTCCGTTGCCAAGCGGCCGGTACCATGCCCCGCGCTGTCGACGCGGTCCATCAACGCCTTGCGGCTCGCTTTAAGCGCATACGCGAGGTATCTCGGCTCTAGAACTGGCTTCGCAAGAAGCGCTTTTACGTCTTGGTTGAAGGTGACGTCGCGCGTCGCGACTCCGAGCGGAAGGTCCTTGAAGAGGCCCATCCCCCTGACAAGGATCAGGACCGCCCCGGCCTGAACACGCGTCAGCTTCGCGGCACCCTCTTCCGTGAGCCGCTCGGTCGAGCTGATCAACTCGAAGCGTTTGAGGTCCTTGGCGGAGATCCACGGGACATTGCCTCCCCAGAATGAGGCGCGGCCTCGGTCGGGCGTGCCGCCCGATTTGAAGGAGGCAAGCGCGCCGAGTTCATCGCGCTGCCACCCCGGTTCAATGGGCCCCGTTTGGTGGCGACCAATCAAGCGTGCGAGCAGCCCGTAGATGCGGCGTTCCTTGAGTGTCGCTAGGCGACGAGCTTGGCCAATAGCAGTATCCCATCGGAGCAGAGCGCGGCCGATGTCGCGCTGCGCCGTCAAGTCGGGCAACAAAATCGGGATTGAGCAGAAATCATCGAAGTACAGCCGCAGCCGATCTTCCGTCAGTCCATGGGAGTAGGCCCACAGCTGGTGGAGCACCCGCTCAGACTTGAACAGCTGGTAGGCGAAGGTCGGATCGACGTTCGTTCGTGGCTTGAGGACCACATAGGCTGGGCTCACCATCGCATCGACATCAGCTAGTCCGCAGGCCCCCTGCCACATGCGCATCATATTGTAAGCTATATCGCCTGGACGAACGAGCAGATGGTCCTTTGGCGCCAAGGTCGACTCCGTCCGGCGATCGTTCGTATCGCGTAGCACGAGCCCGTCATTCTGGGTTACGGACACTACGGGCAGGCCGGCCTGCCCAGGTTCTTGGCGGTTCTCGAAGTAGTCGCCGAAAGTCGCTGGCCGTGCCACCGAGCGCATCACGATTGCACGCCGAGGTCGGCAAGGCATGCATCGATCACTTTGCGGGTAGCTGCGAGTTCCTCTTCGATTGCGCGGATCTGGCTCTGGATTGTTTTGAGGTCGATCTCCGCTTCGGGCTCGAACGTGTCGACATAGCGCGGGATATTCAGATTGAACCCGTTGCTATCGATCTCCTTCAAAGAGGCCTTATGCGAGTATTTGGGGACCTCCGCTCTGTTCCGATACGTGTCCAGGATTGCGGCCAGATGGTCATCGTCAAGCTGGTTCTGTTTCTTGCCAGGCGTAAAGCCGCGACTGGCATCGATGAACAGAACATCCTTCTCGTGCTCGCGCATTCCGCCTGCCTCGCGTGACCGATCGAAGATGAGGATGCAGACCGGGATGCCGGTTGTGGGAAATAGCTGCGGTGGGAGGCCCACGACCGCATCGAGGAGGTTGTCGCGGACGAGGCTTTCGCGGATCCGTCCTTCCGCTCCGCCGCGGAAGAGAACCCCGTGGGGGGCGACGACCGCGACGCGGCCTTCTCCGGGCCTGGCGACGGACACCATATGCAGGATGAAAGCGTAGTCGGCTTTGGTCTGTGGCGGCAGACCACGCGTGAACCGCCGATGTGCATCAGAGGTGACGCCGTCACCGACCCACTTGTCTAGGCTGAAGGGCGGGTTAGCAACGACGATGTCGAACCTCATCAGGTGGTCCCCCTCGAGCAGGAGCGGGTTGTTGAGCGTGTCCCCCCACTCGATCCGGGCACTGTCCTGGCCATGCAGAAACATGTTCATGCGGGCGAGCGCGCGCGTCTGGCCGTTGGACTCTTGACCATAAAGACGGAAGTTCTTGCTCCCGACCTCTTCGCCGGCGCGCAGCAGTAGGGCGCCAGAGCCGCAGGCAGGATCGCAAATCCGAGCTCCTTCTTTCGGCGCGGCTAACTTCGCCACCAATTCGGAGACGCGGCGGGGCGTGAAGAACTCCCCAGCCTTCTTCCCGGCATCCGAGTGGAAGCGTTCAATCAGGTAGATGTAGGCCTCACCGATGATGTCTTCTTTGACGTCGCGCAGGTCCAAGGCCGGCTTGCCAAAATCCTTGAGCAACGACTCGAGCCGCCGGTTGCGGTCTTTCGTCTGGCCGAGGTTCGCCTCGGAGTTGAAATCAATATTGCGGAAGACCCCCTTCAGTTTGGGATCGTTCGCCTGCTCGATGCCATCTAAGGCGATGTTGATCAGCTCACCGATATTGTCATTTGCACGTCGGTCGAAGAGGCTGGCAAAGGAGCTTATAAAGCGATCTGTGACTTCGCCTTTGACGTTACGGACCTCAACTTCCTTCAGCTTGAAGCGCTCGCGCTCCAATTTCCGACGGATCCTGAGATCGCGGACGTCCGCAGGATCGTCCCGATATTCTTCGGCGAATTCGTCGTAGTGCTTCTTCCAGATATCACTGATGTATTTCAGAAAGAGGAGAGCGAGGATATAATCCTTGTACTGCGTGGCGTCGATCGTTCCGCGAAAGGTATCGCAAGCTGACCAGACAGCGTTCTTAATGTCGTCGATGGTAGGCATATGTTCTCAGCTTTCATTTGAGGCGCTGAGCGCTTCGAGGACTTGCAGATCCGCTGCGGTGGCGTGCCGATCGGCCAGTTGCATCAGCAGCGCGCGGTAGCTTCGATGTGCTCGGGCGAGCTGGCCGATCGAACGCTGCCGCTCGAGCGGCAGGTCGGGCAAATGGAGGCAGGCCAGATCGTCACGCGCTATGCGCGGCAGGGAGGCACCCGCCGTCGAGGCGCGCAGTTTCGGTCCGGTCTGGGGCAATAGCAGGAAGGCGAGCAGGAACGTCTGGTCGAGGCGCGCTCGATCGGGACGAATGAGGTACACGTCTAGCGTGGCATACGCTCCGATCAGCTCTCCTTCAGCCTCTACCGCGAGCGTCCGTTCGCCACGCGCCGCGACCAGAATGTCACCTGGCTGAACGGGCGTGGCCCGGGCTACGCGCGGCCGGTCTCCAATGGTAAGGTTACGCCGGGGGTCAGTGAGATCACGGATCTGCACGAACCGCACAGGGTCGACCGCCAGCTTCTCCGGAGCGACCCCGGTCGCAATCAGTGCAATATTCGAGAGCGTGACCATAGCCGCAGCATACGCAGAAACGAACAAGCCACAAGGTAATTTCTATATGAGCGCCTCTCATACGAAAAAGACGCTTGCGCCAACCTGGAGGTGACGGCATATTGCGCAAACGAAAACGGGCCCGGCGTTAGCGCGCCGAGCCCGTTGGTTCCCAGCCGCGGCTTTGGGGGCCGCCGGCGCGTGGGTGGTCGAAAGCCTTATGTGCGTCGCGCGTCGTGCTTGGTCAAGCCGCGTGAACGATGAGGACTAAACATGTACTACGAGAAGTATCGGACTGACGGGTGGCGCTGGCGCTTGGTGGCCTCGAACGGTCGCATCATTTCGATGTCCAGCGAAGGCTATGTCGCCGAGGGCGACTGCGACCGCTCCATCGAGATCAACAAGGGGTCGTCTTCGGCTCCTATCCGGCGGGCTTGAGCGGCAGGGGCGCGGATCACGTCCGCGCCCCATTTCCTTGAAGGGTCCGCAGGATGGCGCCAGTAGCTCCTCGACTTGTCAAATCGCTTCACCGGCGCACCCGTCGTGCTGCACAGTCTGCACCGCGCGACCCGACAGCCTCGGAGCTGGTCCTTTATCGTTCCGCGCGCCGCCGCGCGGAGCGCGACGGTATCCCTTTGATTTGGCGGATGCCGATTTCGCTTTACTCGTCGCCAGGGCAGGTGGCCGGTGTGAAGAGACGGCACTCCCCTTCGACGACGGCGTCGTAGCAGGTCTGCGCTATCGACCCGGCCGGATAAGCCTCGATAGGCTTAGCAACGGGTCTGGCTACTCGCTGCCCAACCTGCGGCTGGTCCGAGCCATCGTGAACTTAACCCGCGGTCCAGCTACGCTTCAGCAGATGCACGTTCAAAAGATCCTCGGCCTCGTCGCGGCGGGCGCTTTCGTGCAGGACGCAACCATCCTGCGGAGGGGTGCCTATCCCGAAGCTTGGCAGTTTTAGAGCTAGAGGATCTGGTCAGAGAAATCCCGCTGCTGGCCGCACTCGAGCAGTTCGAGGTGGGGAAGGCGTATCTCGGGATGCTTGAACGGCTCCGGGAAGAGTTCTTGGGCCTTATCCGAGACGGAAAGCTGTTCGGGGTCACCGCGTCGGAATGGCTAAGTCGCGCGTCGGCTACGATGCCGTACGAAGATAAGCGACCTTTACCAACTTGACGAACCATCCCTCAATCGCCAGATTTGTGGTCAGGAGATCATGGCATGGCGAATGCGAAGGGAAAATCCGGAAATCAGCGCCCGGCGCGATCCAGAGCCGGACGAGCTGCCCAGTCGACGCTTACAACGGCGTTGATAGTAGATGCGGGCACCGTCGTTCCGAAAGGCATGTCGGGGTTTAACGTCCGTGCGCCCAGCAACGCTGCCGCTGCGCTGGCCGGCAAGCCCGCCAAGCTGAAGCCTTTGCTCGAACAATTTGGGCGAGCGCTCGTGCAGAGTCGAGAAGCAGGAAAACCAGTTAGCTTCCGCGTTGATGTCGATCCATCGGGAGGGGCAACCGTCACGCCGGTTGAAGAGGCAACGGCGGACGTTACAGCCCATCCGGTCGAGGAGATGGGTGAGATCAGCCCAGGTTTGCAACGCGCCATGGAGGCAGCGCGCGAGCGCGGTCGCCTGCGAGCCGCAGAGGTTCTGAGCGGCGACGACATGCTAAGTGCCGATGCGCTCGCCAAGCTGCTCGGGACGACGCGTATGACCGTTAACACGAAGCGGCAAAACGGGCAGCTGCTCGGCCTGGACGGAGCGAAGCGCGGCTTCCGCTTTCCCAAGTGGCAACTGGGCGCAGAAGGCAAGCCGTACCCCGAGCTCCAGAGGCTGCAGGAACAGCTCGGCGGCCCGTGGGCGCTCTATCGCTTCTTAGTCCAGCCGCAAGGCGAGCTCGACGGCCTGACAGGCCGAAAAGCGCTGGAGCGCGGACGAGGTCAGGAGGCGCTCGAAGCCGCCGAAAGCGTCGCGCGAGGGGACTTTAGCTAGGTGGCGGGCGCACCACCGCCGGCTGCGTTCTCCAGATCGTCGCTTGAGATCCACACCGTGGGGTCTGGCCAGAGTTTCGGACGCGTGTATCTTGGGCACCATCCCGACCCGCTTGGTTACGGAAAGTCGCCAAGCCGTTTCAGCGACCCGCGTCGGCGTGTTCCGGGCAACCGTTTTGGCGTGCTGTATCTTGGCGAGTCTCTCAAGGTCTGCTTCCTCGAAGCAATCCTTCGTGATCAGCGCGACGGAATCGTCGGGAGTCTGCCGATAGGCGAGGCCGAGTTCGCGAAGTTCCACTTTGCGGATATCGAGGTCGCAAACCAGCTCCGCCTTGTTGACTTACGCGAAGAGTGCGCAATCCGGATGGGCGTGCCCACCGATGTGCCGCGAGCGTCCAAGCAAAGCCTGGCGCGGCTGTGGTCGGCGGCCTTCCATGAACACCCGGACGCACCCGACGGCATCATCTATCCGTCACGCCTGAACGGTCAGACCAACCTCGCGATCTATGATCGCACCATACCAAAGCTGAAGGCACACCGCCTTCGCAAGTTGCTTGCGGTGCCAGAGCTTGAGCACGTTCTCGATGATTTATCGGTTGAGCTGGTCCCAGCTGATCCGTGAAAATCCTGGTCTACCACTATCTGTCCAGCACATCGCAAGCCTGGTACGCAACGGCGGTTGTAGATCCTTGCCTCGTGTGTCAGCGTCGGATCGAAGTATAATTATTCCTCAATCAGCGCCCACTTCTCGGCTCATCAAGGCATTGCGCGAGCATCGGTCCGTGTCGAGCATGCAACAGCCCCGCCAGATCAACAGCCGTGCCTACGTTGCTAACCGATCAATGATCCGATGGGCGAAAACAACCAGCTGACATTCCATGCCGTCGACGAAGCCCCTGACTTTGCTCAGGTCCTCGCTCGTGGCGATCAGTATCTGCCCACCGCCCTCGGCAATGCGCCCGGCCTCCGCGAGCAGGCCGGCGACGCTCGTCTCCGCCGCTTCCTGCTGCCGGGGCTCGTCGAAGATGACCAGGCGCGGATGGTTCGTGGCGAGCGTGCGGGCGACGTCCAGCAGGCCGAGTTGATAGGCCCATTTCAGTCTGATGTTGTCGCTGGCCGACATTTCGAAGCCGATTTCGAAGCCTTCCTTTTCCGGCCGATAGCTGTCGTCGGACACCGTGAGGTCCTTGGGCGGGAACGAAGTGAAGGCGTAGCGGACGAGTTGCTCGCGGATCGACGTCTCGAGGCGTCGCAGCTTCGTTAAGTCTCCGTCACTCAACCTCGCGTCCGGGAGTTGCGCCTTCTCCGCCAGGAGGTCGCGCCATCTCGCGGCCTGCTCACCCAAATTGACAATCTGCTCGTCGAACCGGGCCTGCGCCTCGCCCAGCTGGTTCACCCGCTGCTCCAGCCTCAGCCGCTCCTCAATGGCCGCGGCAGATGCGGCGTGAGAGGGCGCGATCATGTCGGACTTCAGCGCCCTTAGGCGCGCCGACTTACGGCGCACGTCCTCACCTGTCGAAACCAGTTCTAGGTCGAGTTCTCGGATGATCGCGGCCGACCGATCCACGAGGCGCTTGAAGGCATTCCGCTGCGCGGCAAGGTATTCGATATTCTCCTCGATCGACATCACCGCCTCGAGCGTACCCTGCGGCAGAAGCGAGTCGTCGATCGGCTGCTCGCACGTCGGGCAGTGGTTCGGATCGAGCCCCCGCGCGATGGTGGAGCCGAACTTCTGGAGCTTGAGCGCATCCCTGTTCTTCTGGAGGTCCTCCTCGAGCTGCGCGATCCGCTGCACGGTGGAGGCCTGCTGGACGAGCTCGGTCTGGCGAGCCCTGAAGATGTCAGTCCGCTCGCTGTTGAGCGCGGCGATCTTCTCGCCGAGCATCTCGGCCTCGGTCGCGGCATCGCCGACGATGCTGGCCACCTGTGGGATGGTCTCGGTCTCCAGTCTCGCGAGTTCCTGCGCAAGCTCGTGGACATGCGTGCCGACCGGCCGCCAGATGCCTTTTTCGACCGACTCCAGAAATGCTCCGGTCACGTCGTCTAGGGCTGTGGGGCCGGCCGGCAGCCGGGATGCTCTGAGCCCCGAAGCCGAGGCACGAGCCGTGATCGCATCGAGGGACTTCGACCACTCAAGGCGGGCGGCGTTCATCCCGAGTTCCAGGTTCTGCCGCTTAAGCTCCACGTCATGAGTCTCGAAGTCCATCAGGAACTCGACGCTACGGCGATGCACCTCCCTGATCCGGAACTGGGTAGGGATCGCCCCTGGGATGGCGGTCCAGCCCACCTTCTGCTCGACGAAGAAGAGCGGGAATAGAGTCTCAATGTATAGTGGGCAGTCCGAACCATCGTAGCGCTTCACCTGCGGCAGCTGCCACCCGAGGAACTGCGCGAGCCGGTGATGAAAACCCGCGTCTCGCTGTGCCGAGCCGGGATCGGTCACAAAGTAGTCGCGCTGACGCAGGTCTTCGCCGCCGTTTGTCAGCTCCGGACCCTCGACCACGCTCACGAGCTTTCGGTTTGTGTCCGCTACGACGTTTCGGCGCACGGTGATCCG
This sequence comes from uncultured Sphingomonadaceae bacterium, assembly GCA_964250105.1. Taxonomy (GTDB): domain Bacteria; phylum Pseudomonadota; class Alphaproteobacteria; order Sphingomonadales; family Sphingomonadaceae; genus Polymorphobacter_B. Next base: position 21,817 of record CAXUEV010000001.1, on the reverse strand, counting down.
CTCGCCGGACGCGTTCTCGATCTGAACCGCAACGTGAGACTCGAGGATCCTGTGCGTCACACCGGTCGCCGGGTCCTCGACGTATTCGCGCATGGCATACGACAGCGGGATCTCGCGTCGAGGGCTGAGCATCTGCTCGAGCCCCAGAGCGTAGATGACGGCGTGGAGGAGCGTCGACTTGCCCGAGGTGTTCGGCGCGTGGAGCACGGTAAGGCCACCGGCGAGGCTCACGTCCGCGCCGTAGAGGCCACCGGTGGTCTGCGCCCGCAGGCGTATGTGATTGATGCGGAGCATCAGAGCGGCTCCATCTTCATGATCTTCTCTACCACCTGCTCGGTCGCGAGTTTCCCGACCTCGTCTAGGAAGGCAGTCTCGTCTGCGAGGATATTCGCGGCCCGGATCTCCTTCACTGCCTCCTTGCCTTGATCGGTGAGGGCGAGCGCCCTGCCGTCCCGCACGGCCACGAGCCCTTTCGCAGCGGCGTAGGCTGCGGCCCGGTTGACCCAGGGCTCGATGCGAACGGCGAGGTCTGCCGGCCTCAGCCGCCGTGCAAGAACCTGCCGAGTTTGCGTCCGGAGCTCGGCGGTTCGACTGAGGTGGGCCAGGAAGTGCACCTTCTGGACCGTGCAGCGCTGCCCGCGCGACGAGGACAGGACGAGCAGCAGCAGCGACTGTCCCCAGCCCACCCGTAGGTCGCCAGGGATAGGCTCCGGCCGCGGTGTCACCGAGAAGTCACCGCTGTAGGCCGATCGGAGTTGGTCGAGCGCGTTCACGTCAGTCGAGTCTCAGTGGGCAGCGCATCAGCCATTCGCTCACCGCGCCGAACGCGATCAGTTCGGCCGACGATGCGTCGAGGTTTGGAAGGGCCTGCACCATGCTGTTCCTCAGGGCGTCGATCTCTGCGTCTAGGCGGTCGACCCCGCTCGTGCCTTTCGAGCCCGTCCTGATCCGCCGCAGCCGCTGCGCGATCAGCGAGACGACCAGCTCGTAGGCGTCCGGGGCCATCGTTCGCAGCCGCTCTTTTGCGTTTTCGGACTGCACGAAGGTCGAGAGCGCGCCGTCGACCGCGTCCTCGAGCGCGCCAGCCTGTTCGAACCGGGCGCCGAGCTTCGTCCTGAGGTTGTCGGCGAGGCTGGCCTCGCCGCCGATCATGGTCGTGACCTCTTCCGGCGTTGGCTGGGCAACTATAGGGCGGATGCGCTTCCTTAGTTGAGCGCGCAGCCTCCAAGAGCCCTCATCGAAGTCTTCGCGATCGTGAACCAATATTTGAAAGTTTGGATCGATGTAGGGCAGCCCCTTCGCGATCACTTTGGCGGTCTTGCCCATCGCATGGGCGACGACGTCCTTGCTGTCGTGCAGGGGAACTGCGAGTATCCAGCGCTTGATCTTGTAGCCCGCGAACAGTGCGGCCGCCCCTTTCGTCACGTCGCAGAACTTGCCAATGTCGGTCGTCACCTTAGCCTTCTGCTTGGCGGCGCGGCTTGCGACATCGACGGGTTCCTGGACCGCGTAGCATTGGTAGACAACCAGCTTGTCCAGGCAGAAGTAATCGAGACCGCAGTCTCCCTTGTGCTTGGCCGGGACCTTCTGCACGTTGTGCGCGCCGTATTGGTCATGGAGCAGCCTGAGGACGTGCGCCTCCCACTCGTTGGGATCCCAGAACTCGACCTCGTCGCGCACTGCCGGTCAGCGTCCCCGCATCCAGCGAGCACCCGACGTACATGATGATGCGACCAGCGCACCTGCGAGCCGATCCGGCAAAATGGTCCCCTGTTAATATCGATCTACCAACCGGCGGCCGGTTGCGCAAACCTGGCGTGGCATCACTGCTGGACGGCCTTATTGCGTCTGGAAAGCAGTTTGGGACCGAACAGCTCCCATTCCGTGCAGCGGCAGGCCCCAAACAGCGCATGCGTTCTCCTGATGTTCTCGCCGGCACGCCGTCCAGCGTGTTTTTGGAGCGGACACTCATCGTGGTGCGGAAGTGTCTGAAGGTGGCACGCGGCCAGAAGTCAAAAAGCTAACTACCATCTTCTGTTCGTGTTCTGACAAGGGCAAATTCCCAGTAAGGAGCAGCCCTGCGGCTACGCTGAGATCCGCATGTGACCTCGAGCCTTCGCCGGCCTCATTTTTCTAGAGAGGGGCTTACTCAATGCTCGGGCGATCTCGGCGGAGACTTGGTCGGCAGCCACGACGAGCGCGCGATCGAGGTGGATGTAGCCCTGCGTAACTCCGCGGGGAGCGTGGCCAAGCAGGCCGGCGATGGTGAGCTCGGAGAAGCCAAGGTCACCGGCGACGCTGGCGAAAGTGTGCCGTAATGTGTGCGGTGTGACGTCGGTCAGGTTTGCCCGCCTACAGACCCGCTGCAGAACGCGCACTACCCCGATAAAGTGGCCTTCTCCCACATCGGCCGGGAAGACGTACTCCGATCCCCTGCGGCCGGACTGCGCCTTTATCGCCTCCGCAGCTGACCGGCCGATCGCTCGGATCTGAAAGTCGCTCTTGGTATCGGGAAAATAGACGGCTCCTTCTCGGTCGCGAACCCAGGCGCGCTTAAGTCCGAGCCCCTCCATGCGCCGGAAGCCGGTGAGGAGGAGCACGCGGATGGCTTCGATCCCGGTCACGTTCTCGTGTTCAGCGGTGGCCTCGGCCATCGCAGTGCCGAGCCGCGCGATCTCCTCGAGGCTCAGGCGGCGCTTGGCCTTCTTGGGAGCGGTGAACTTCCTCTGCCCTTCGGCGGGATTGGCCTCAATCCGGTTGAGGCGTTTCGCGTGGGCGAAGATCGTGTGCAGCATGCCGGCCGTCCGGCCAGCGACGCCCGGGCCGCCGGTCGTGTTGCCTCCGCGCGGTCCGGTTCGCGGCTTGGCTGTTTTGCCCGCAACGATATCGGCTTGGAAGCCTTCGAGGTCCGCAATCGTCAGGCTCCTCACTCGGCGACTACCGATGAGCGGTGCCACGTGCGTGTTGATCCGGCCCTCGTCGAGAGTCAGCGTGGATCCCTTGATGGGCCGCCCCTTCCTACCAAGGATTCGGCCAGCCTTGGCATTCTCCAGGTACCAATTGCAGACTTCGGATACGGTTGGTGCGCCGCTCGCGGCACGCTTCTCGGCCACTGGGTCGGCACCCTTCGCGACATCGGCAAGCTTGCTGCGTGCCAGCGCTCGCGCCTCATCGGGCGTGAGCGTGCCCGCCTTGCCGAGCGTCAGGCGGCAACTGCGGTCCTCCGCGTTCCGATACTGAATCAGGTAGGAAATCGCGCCGCTCGGCTTCACTCGAATGCCGAAGCCGCGCAACTCACTGTCCCAGGCGACAACGTCGCGGCCCGGTGTCGGCCTAAGTGCGTCGATAAACCGTTTGGTGAGCTTTCCCATGCGCCCGTCCTTCGCCTCATCTGCTTACCCGGACCAAGCTTAATCGCCGGGTAAGCAGGAGGTAAGCAGAAAATGCCCAACTCGGGCGAGCTGGAGCGAACACAGGAGTAGCTCAAGTGGGTAGAGAATGCAAGTAGACAGAGGCATTTGTGAGCTTATTCGCGGTGCGCTAGGATGCCGTATGGAACACTCGGGGAAAGTTGCCAAGGTTGGGGTCGAGGGTTCGAATCCCTTCGCCCGCTCCAGATATCAGGTCGCCAGCCGTTCGGCGACCAGACGGGTCATCTCGGCCATCTTGACCTTGTTCGACGGCGTCCACTGCACGTCCTCCGCCGCGATGAAGACGATCCGGCGCGGGATCTTGTAGCTCGCCAGCCGGTCGCGCAGCTGCGCCTTGAGCGACTGTTCGGACGGCTGCGCGCCGGCGGCGGGCACGACCGCGGCGACGACGAGCTGGCCGGCTTCCGGATCGCGCAGGCCGACGACGATCGGCAGGTCGACCTCGGCCAGCTCGTTCAAGGCCGCCTGGACCTCGAGCCGCGAGACGTTGGCGCCGCTGGTCTTGAACATGTCGCCCTGCCGGCCGCGGAAATAGAGATAGCCGTCGGCGTCGAGGCTGACGAGGTCGTCGGTCTGGTAGAAGCCGTCGCGGGTGAAGACGCGGCCGCGGTCGACCTTGTAGAAGCCGCTCATCAGGCTGCCGCCGCGCAGCTGCAACACGCCGACCTCGCCGAGCGCGACCTCCGCGCCGGTCTCGGGATCGACGGCGCGGCGTTCGTAGTCGCTCGTCGCGCGCCCCGACGCGCCGACCTTGTCCTCGGGCAGCGCTGTGTCGAACGGCTCGCTGCTGTGCGGTCCGAGGGTCTCGGTCATGCCGAGCAGCGTCGCCTGGCGAGGCAGCGGGATGATCTCGCCGCGCCGGTCGCGCCGCGGCATGTAGCCGGCGATCCGGTCGACATCGATGCCGCGCGCGGCGGCGGCATCGCGCAGCCGGTTGTGCTGCGGCCCCCAGTTGTTGACGTGCGTCACGCCGAAGCGCTCGATCGTGTCGAGCGCGACCTCGGTCTCGGGCGACGCCGGATAGACCAGCGCCCCCCCGACCGACAGCAGCTGGAGCGCGCCCGTCAGCCCGCCGACCCAGAACAGCGGCAGCAGCGACATCAGCCGCGTGCGGTCGCCGATGACGAAGTGCTCGGCCATCACCCGGGCGTGCGTCACCAGCCCGCGCTGGTTGTGGACGACCGCCTTGGGCAGCGAGGTGCTGCCCGAGGTGTAGATGATCACCGCGTCGTCGGCGGGAACGACCTCCTTCTCGATCTCGGCGAACAGCATCGCGTCGGGCGCGTCGGGCGCATCGGCGCGGGCGATCAGGTCGGCGACCGGCCGTGCCCAGCCCAGCCCCTCGGCATCGTCGAGCCAGATCGAGCGGAGGTAGGGCGCCGCGGGCAGGCGCAGCGCCTCCGCCGTGCCGTCGGCGAGGCCCGGCAGCCCGGTGGCCAGCTTCTGCGCATAGTCGTGCCGCAGGAAGCGCCGCGCGCCGATCAGGATCTGGCAGTCGCTGTGGCGCACGATATGCGCGAGCTCGCCCGGCGTCGCCAGCGTGCTGACGGTCGCGACGAGCGCGCCGATCCGCAGGCCGGCGAAGAAGCTGGTCAGCCACAGGATGCCGTCGGGCGCGAGCAGCGCGATGCGCGTCCCCTTGCCGGCACCGATCGCCAGCAGCGCCCGCGCCATCGTCGCGCTCCGCCGGTCGAGTTCGGCATGGCCGATGGTCTCGCCGGCGGTGACGACCGCATCCCTGTCGCCCCATGTCGCGGCGTTCTGCGCGAGCATCGCCGCGATGGTCGCCTTCGACTCCGATCCGGACATCCTTTACCCCTGTTGGTGACGCCGCCGGCGATCGAGGGGATCTTCGGTCACCGCTCGCCCGCACCTATCGCCGTCATAGTGCCGGAGCTGAACCGGTGGCAACGGGCGTTGACACGCTCGGACCGCGATGCTTTGTTCGGATCATTAACAGCCTTGATTTGAAGCGCGTCGGAGAACGAACGCGCAGCAAAGCCTTTGGGGGATCACCATGTCGATAATCGAAGTGCGCCGAGCGGAGACCGACTATGCTGTACGGCCAGGAGTCGTCCGCCGACTGACGTGCATCGGCCTCATGGCGCTCGGCGCCCCGGCGCTCGCGCAATCGCAGGCCCCGACGGTGCCGTCCGCCGATCCGGGACGACAGGAGATCGTCCAGCAGGACGCGGCCGCCGCAGCGCAGCCGGCGGCGGGCGGCGCGGGCCTCGACGAGATCATCGTCACCGCGCAGAAGCGGGCACAGAGCCTGCAAGACGTGCCGGTGTCGGTCACGGCGCTGACAACACAGGCGCTCGTCGCCAACCGCATCACCAGTGTCCGTGATCTCGATTCGGTCGTGCCCAACCTCTCGATCCGCACGCAGAGCGGCGCCAATGGCGCGCCGCTCTACACGATGCGCGGCCTCGTCGCGGCGGGCACGTCGGCCGGCTCGGACAAGGGCGTCGCGCTCTACATCGACGGCGTGTTCCTCGGCTCGACCTACGGCTCGATCTTCGAGCTCGCGGAGATCGAGCGCATCGAGGCGCTGCGCGGGCCCCAGGGCACGCTGTTCGGCCGCAACTCGACCGCGGGCGCGATCAGCATCACCACGCCCGAGCCCAGCGGTGAATTCGGCCTCAAGCAGACCGTCAGCATCGGCAACTACGACCAGTTACGGTCGGTCACGCGCGTCAACACGCCGTCGTGGGGGCCGTTCAGCGCCTCGTTCGCCTATACGCACTTCGAGCGACGCGGCGAAATCCGCAACCTCGGCGGCGGCACGGTGTGGGACTTCACCGGCGCCTTCAACGGCAAGCCGACGACCTATACGTCGCCCGACTATCTCGGCGACAACAACCTCGAGGCGTTCACCGCCGCGGTCAAGTTCGATGCCGGTAATTTCACGGCAGTCTACCGCTTCGACGACACCGCGAGCGTCTTCTCGGGCACGGGGCAGGGCTCGCTCTACAGGTCGCCGCTGATCCAGGGACTGCTGACGGGCCAGCCGAACCCCGGCGCGATCGTGCCGATCTCGCGGACGCGCCCGGACGCGGTGAACAACTGGGCGACGGTTCCCAGCCGCGTCAAGAACCGGGGACATTCGCTGACCGCCGTCTACAAGGCGACAGATTCGATCACGCTGAAGAACATCCTCGCCTATCGACGCTCGCAATATTATAGTCCGTGGAACAATGTCGACGGTCTCGGCGGCATCTACAACACGGGCAATCCGTTGTTCGCCGCGGTTCTCGGCCAGGCGGTGGCGGCGTCGACGATCGGCGCGCCGCTGCTGATCCAGGCGACGACCACCGGCGGCATCGACAAGCAGTTCAGCGACGAGTTCCAGGTCAACTACGACAGCGACTTCGTCACGCTGACGGCGGGCGCGCTTTACTACGACCAGAAGCAGACGCGCGCCAATGCCGGCGTCGACGGCGACCTCGGGCGCGTGCGCAGCGGTCCGTTCCGGGTCTATCCCGGCTTCGCGGTGCCGTTCGCCGGACAGCTGGTCGGCATCGCCGGCCGCGAGACGAACATCGACATCGAATCCTATGCCGCCTACACGCAGGGCGAGTTCCACATCACGCCCGAACTCGATGCCGTCGGCGGCATTCGCTACACCCACGACAAGAAGACGGGCATCGACCGCACCCTGACGAACGGGAGCAACCCCACACTGGTCTTCCCCTTGGCGTACAAGGACAACGAGATCACCTACACGCTCGGCGCGAACTACAAGTTCAGCCCGGACATATTGGCTTACGGCAAGTACAGCACGGGCTATATCTCGGGGGGCAGTCTCGCCGCGATCATCTACGAGCCCGAAACCGCCAAGTCGTGGGAGGGAGGCGTCAAGGCCGAACTGCTCGACCGCCGCGTCCGCGCCAACCTCGCGCTCTTCACCGTCAAGTACGGCAATCTCCAGACTCCCGTGAACGGCGCGCTGCTGACGCCGCCGAACCCGTTCATCAACCAGGCGCTGGTCAATACCGGCGATGCGCGGGCCAAGGGCTTCGAGCTCGAGACGACGGTCGCACCGGTGTCGGGCCTCGTCTTCTCGGGCGGCCTCGGCTACACGCATTTCAAGTATACGCGACTTTCGCCGCTGCTGACGACGGGCCAGGCCGAGTATCGCGCCGCAAGCCGCCCGAAATGGACGGCGAATGTGTCGGCGCAGTACGAGACGCCGGTGTCGGGCGACATCAGCCTGCTGGCGCGCATCGACGGCAACTGGCGGTCGCGGCAGTTCACCGTCGCCGGCGTGCCCAACGTCAGCGCTTCGCTGTCGGCTGCCGAGCAGGCGATCTACAGCCAGGCGTCGACGATCGGTGCGTACTGGATCGCCAACGGCCGGCTGGCGCTGCAGGGCTTCGAAGTCGGCGGGATCAAGGGCGCGGCGGCGCTCTGGGCGCGCAACCTGTTCGACGACAAGTCGGTCAACCTCGGCAATTCGTTCATCACCACGATCGTCGCCGAGTACGAGCGTGCCCGGACCTTCGGCATCGACCTGACGGTCGAATTCTAGAGGGCGTCAGGCACCCAGCCTGGTCAGCGTGGCGTCGAGCCAGTCGACGCTGCGCCGGATCACCGAGGCATAGCCTTCGTGCTCGATGCTGGGGCCTAACACCTCGATGTCGAAGAGGCCCGTGTAGCCGGCGTCGAGCAGGCTGGCGATCAGCGGCACGAGCGGCATGTCGCCGTCGCCGGGCACGCGGCGGTTGAACTTCAGTTCCTCGCCGACGACGAAGTCGTTGACCTGGACGATGCCGATCCGGCCGATATTCTCGTGGAACACCGAAGCGAGATTGCCCTCGTACCAGCAGTTCTGCAGCTCGAGGCAGATGTCGACGTCGCCGTCGCGGGACACGCGGACCGCGTCGGGCACGTTATGGACGAAGCCGTGGAAGCGGCTGGCGACGCTGGTGTTCTCCACCGCCAGCCGCACGCCCTTGCCGCGGCCGTAGGCGACCGCCGGCGCGAGCAGCTGCGCCAGCGCGTCGAGCGACTCGTCGGTCGTCGACCGCGACGGTGCCGGCCCCGACGTGAAGCAGCAGAGCGGACTGCCGATCGCGGCGGCGGCGTCGATCGCCGGACGGAGCTGGTCGAACACCGCGTCGCTGCCGTCGCGCAGGGCCTGGAGCGGGCAGGCCGGGCTGATCGTCGTGACGAGGCTGGAGACGCGCAAGCCCGCCGCGCGGATCATGTCGGCGCTCGCGGCGACGTCGGTGTCGACCTTGCCGAGCGACGCGCCGACGACCGTGAGGCCGATCTCGCGATAGAGGGCGATATCCTGTTCGAGCGTCCAGTTGAACGACGAGATGCCGTTGACGGACAGGCGCGGGTGCATGGTCGCTCCTCAAGGTCGGGGTGACGGATCGGCGGCGCGGGCGGCATAGCGTTGCGCCAGGACCGCGCAGGCCATCAGCTGCAGCTGATGGAACAGCATCAGCGGCATGATCATCGGGCCGACCAGCGCGGGCGGGAACATCGCGCTCGCCATCGGTACGCCCGAGGCGAGGCTCTTCTTCGAGCCGCAGAAGACGATCGCGATCTCGTCGGCCCTGGCGAACCCCAGCGCGCGCGCGCCGAGCGTCGTGGCGACGAGCGCGACCGCCAGGATCGCCGCATCGATGCCCGCGGTCCAGAGCAGGTCGGTGGCGGTGTAGCGCCGCCACAGCCCCTCGACGACGGCGGCGCTGAACGCGGTGTAGACGACGGCGAGGATGACGCCGCGGTCGACCTTGCCGACGAGCGCGCGGTGGCGATCGAGGAACGCCGCGATCAGCGGCCGCATCGCGTGGCCGACGACGAACGGCAGCAGCAGCTGCCCGGCGATCCGGTAGATCCCGTCCCACGACGCCGCGTGCGCGCCGCCCGACAGGAGCCAGGCGGCGAGGAGCGGCGTGACGACGACGCCGACGAGGCTCGACGCCGCGGCACTGGCGACGGCCGCGGGCACGTTGCCGCGGGCGAGCGCGGTGAAGGCGATCGACGACTGCACCGTCGACGGCATCACGCACAGCAGCAGGACCCCCGCGCCGATCGCCGGGTTCAGTCCGCGGTCGGCGAGATGCCGGGCGACGACGCCGACCAGCGGAAACAGAACGAACGTCGCGGCCAGGACGGTGAGGTGGATCGGCCACGACCGCAGGCCGGAGACGACGGCCTGCGTCGAGAGCCGCGCCCCGTGGAGGAAGAACAGCAGCGCGACCGCGACCCCGCTCAGCCACGATGCCGCGACCGCTCCCTGTCCGCGGGCGGGCGCGATGCTGGCGAGGGCGACGGTCGCCACCAGCATCGCCAGAAAGGGATCGATCCGCAGGAGCTTCGACAACGACGCGCGCCTCATTCCGTCCGACCTGCCGCCAACGCGCCATTGCCCCGGTCCGTCCTCTCTCGTACCCCGGGGATTGTAAATGACGTTGCCGGGCCGGATGCCCGGCCGGAGTGGCGATCAGGCGGAATGGAGCAGGAATTTTGACCACCGAACCCGCCCCTGCCGCGGCACCGAGGACGACCGCGGCGCTCGTCTCGCCGCTGTTCCGGCGGATGTGGGTCGGCGGCCTGATGTTCAATCTCGGCGTGATGGTGCTGGGCGTCAGCTCGGGCTGGGCGATGACGCAGATGACGACCTCGCCGACGCTGGTCGCGCTCGTCCAGACGAGCCTGACGGTGCCGATCATGCTCTTCGCGCTTCCCGCCGGCGCGATCGCCGACATGTACGATCGCCGCGTCATCGCCCTGATCGCGCTCGGCATCGGCATCGCCAGCTCGGCGGCGCTGGCGGTCGCGTCGTTCTTCGGGGTGGTGACTCCCGCCGTCCTGCTCGTGTTCGCGTTCCTCGTCGGCTGCGGCATGTCGCTGTCGGCGCCCGCGTCGCAGTCGGCGATCGCCGAGCAGGTGCCGCCCGAACATCTGCCGTCGGCGGTGGCGCTCAACTCGATCGCGATGAACCTCGCGCGGAGCTTCGGGCCGGCGGTGGGCGGGCTGATCGTCGCGGCGACGAGCCCGCTGAGCGGGTTCGCGATCACGACGATCCTGCTCGTGCCGATGTTCGTCGCCTTCTTCCGCTGGCAGCGCGCGCCGGTGACCGCGCGCCTGCCGCCCGAACGGATCGGCCGGGCGATGCTGTCGGGCATCCGCTATGTCGCGCTGACGGCGCCGGTTCGCGCCGTGCTGATCCGCACGACGGCGGCGGGGCTCGCCTATGGTTCGCTGGTGGCGCTGATGCCGCTGACGTCGCGCGACCTGCTGGGCGGCGGCGCCGGCACCTACGGCCTGCTGCTCGGCGCATTCGGGGTCGGCGCGGTGATCGGCGCGCTCAACATCGGCTATATCCGCGCCCGCTTCTCGGCGCAGTGGACCGTCGCGCTGTGCACGGTGATGACGGGCGCGGCGATGATCGGCGTCGGCGTGAGCCGTAGCATGATCCTCGACCTGCTGATCCTGTTCGTCGGCGGCGCCTTCTGGACGACGATGACCGCGCTCCTCAACATCTCGATCCAGCTGTCGGCGCCGCGCTGGGTCGCCGGGCGCTGCCTCGCCGCGTTCAGCGCCGCGGTCGCCGGCAGCGTCGGCGTCGGCGCGTGGTTCTGGGGCGATTTCGCCTCGACCCACGGCGTCGCGAGCACGCTCGTCGTCTCGGGCATGGCGATGATGGCGACGGTGCTCATCGGTCTCGTCATTCCGGCGCCGACGGTGCGCGAGGCGGTCGGACCCGACGGCGACCTGTTGCCCGATCCCAAGGTGAAGCTCGCGCTGACCGCACGGAGCGGACCGGTCGTCGTCGAGATCGGCTACCGCGTGCCGCTCGATCAGGCGCGATCGTTCTACCGGGCGCTGCAGAAGGTCCAGCCCGTACGCCAGCGCAACGGCGGCTACGGCTGGTCGGTCGCGCGCGACATCGCCGAGCCCGAGCTGTGGGTCGAGCGATTCCACTGTCCGACATGGCTCGACTATCTGCATCAGCGCAACCGGGCGACGGCCGAGGACCGCGCGCTCGACGAGGCGCTCGCCGAGTTCCACGGGGGAAGCGACGGCATCGTCATCCGCCGGATGCTCGAACGCCCGTTCGGCTCGGTGCGCTGGCAGGACGACGCACCCGATCCCGCCAGCGCCCCGACGACACGCGCGAGCCCGATGATCCCGGGCGCCTGAACCGGACGGCGGGCCGACAAAAATAGACTGGTCGTCGCCGGCAAGCCCGATTATACAGGATGCAACGCAACGAACTGGTTGCGCATAACCGTCGGAAAAGGCGGATACATTGGGGGGCAAGATCGTGAATCGTGGAAGACATGCGTTCGTGTTGGCGGCAGCGCTGTCGGGCGCAGCCTGGCCTTGCGGCGTCGCGCTGGCGCAAACCGTCCCGGCGGCGCCAGCGGACGCCGGCCAGGCGGTGCCCCCGGCCGATGCCGGCGACGATATCGTCGTGACCGCGTTGCGGCGCGAGGAGCGGCAGGTCAGCGTTCCCGCCGCAGTCACCGTCGTCACCCCCGACACGCTGATCAAGAGCGGCGTCAGCAAGTTCCAGGACCTCGGCAATCTCGTTCCCGGGGTGCAGATCTCGCGTTCGGGCTCGTACACGCAGCCGGCGATCCGCGGCGTCACCACGACGTTCGCCGGCAATGGCCAGGAAACCAACGTCGGCGTCTATATCGACGGATTCTACCAGTCGGATCAGCTGTCGATCAATCAGGACTTCGCCAACCTCGCCAACATCCAGGTGCTCAAGGGTCCGCAGGCGGTGCTGTACGGCCGCAACGCCACCGGCGGCGCGATCCTGATCACGACCAAGTCGCCGAGCCAGACGCTCGAGGGCAACGCGTCGATCAGCTACGCGCGCTACGACGACCGGATCGCGCAGGCCTATCTGTCGGTGCCGGTGATCAAGGACCTGCTGGCGGTCAACATCGCCGGCTACTACCGGCAGAACGACGGTTACTTCAAGGACATCAACAATTTCGCGCCGAACGTGACGCTGCGCAATCCCGGTTTCTATAACGGCATCGGCAGCGGCGACAACACCGTCAACTACCGCCAGCGCTCGGTGCGGGCGAAGGCGAAGCTTACGCCGAGTGCGGGAATTGCGCTGACCTTTGGCTTCAATTACGCCTTCATCAACGATCCGCGAAGCTATGCTTATGGCATCATCGGCCAATCGCCGTTCGCGGCTTCGATACCCGTGCTTGCTCCCGGCAACGTGCAGGCGACGCAGCGCGACCGGACTTCGCTCAACGTCCGCCCGGACGGCGTGACGGAGGGCAACGAATATACGCTTCTCGGCGAGTTCGACCTTGGCGACATGGGCTCGATCACGACGCATACCGGCTATCTCGATAAACGCGATCACCAAATCTACGATTTCGACGGCACGCCATTCGACAGTTTTGAAGGTGTTCAGCTCAACACACGACGGACCTTCACCCAGGGTGTCGACTATGCGGTTGAGGTGACCGGCAGTTTCAACTTGCTGGCCGGCGCGTTCTACTATCGGGATCGCTTTAAGACACCGCAGAGCTTCGTCAACTCGATCGGCCCGTCGGGCGTGACGAACAACGCAACGGTTCTGCCCTTCGACACTACGTCCTACTCGGCCTATCTCGACGGTACGCTCAAGATCGGCGGTCATATCTATGTGACGGCCGGCGGCCGGTATAATTACGACCGCAAACGCCTGACACGCACCGACACGATCACGATCAACGGCGTCGTCCAGCCTGTCGTCGTGCTCGGCACCGGACCTAACCCTAACTTTGGCACGACGCGCACGCGTAACACCCGCTTCACGCCCCACGCGGTGATCCGGTACGAATTCGACTCCGACACGAACGCCTATGCATCGGTGTCGACCGGCTTCAAGTCGGGTACGATCAACTCGGCCTTTCCGATCAACGCGCTGCGACCGGAAACCGTCACCGCCTACGAAGTCGGCTACAAGATGCGGCGTGGACCGCTGTACTTCGATACCGCCGCCTTCTACTATGATTACAAAGACAACCAGGTTTCTTCGCTGCTGCCGATCATCGGGCAGACGTCGACCTTCATCCAGAACTCGGGTGGGTCGCGCATCTACGGCGCGGACGGTTCGATGACGGCGCGCGTCAGCGACGCCTTCAATCTGCGCGGCGGTCTGTCGTATCTCCACGCGCGCTACACGAACTTCGGCAACGCCAACAATCTGTCGGTGAACCTCACCGGCACCAGCAACGTGACGACGACCAGCGACTGGACCGGCCGGCGGATCGTGCGTGCGCCCGATTGGAGCGGAAGCTTCGGCGGCGACTATACGGTCGAGGTCGCCCGCGGCCAGCTGCAACTCTCGGGGACCGTGTCGTTCTCGAGCCGCTACGCGCCGCAGAACGCGTCGTATAACTGCCGCGCGTTCGGCATCGTCAACGGCCTCAACAGCTGCGTCGTGCCCGGCACGCTGACCCCGGAAGACGGCAAAGGACAGGCGGGCCGGCTCGAGGAGAACGGCTGGATCATGCTCAGCGGCCAGATCCAGTGGACCGACCCGAGCGACCACTACACGATCGCCGTCTACGCCGAGAACCTGACCAACGAGCGCTACAAGATCATCTCGTCGGCCGCTGCCTACGGCACGTACGAGATGTACAACCAGCCGCGCAGCATCGGCGGCCGTATCGGGGTGAAGTTCTAGGCGGGCGCCGTTCAGCGCAGCTCGTAGAAATCATAGTGGACGGTCCAGTTGTCGCCGTTGCGTTCGAGCCGCGACGCGCCGACCGCCAGGATCCGCGCCAGCCAGGCATAGCGCTCGTCGCCCGTGTCGAACGTGGCGGCGACGCGCGACGTGCGGTTGGCCCGGTCCGCCACGTCGAGCTTGCCCCAGTAGCGCAGGCCGATCAGCGCATCGTCGTGCGTGCGGATCGCCAGGCGCACGTCGATCGTGCCGATGTCGCCGGCGAGGATCAGCCAGTCGGCGGCGCTCGTGCCGGCCTTGACGCCGCGCAGCCGCTCGCCTTCGAACACCGCGCCGCGGATGTCGCTCATCGAGCGCTGCCCGGTCGGCGTCTTGCCGAACTGGAGCGGCGGGTCGACGTCGAAGCGTGCGGTGCATAGCGGGATCAGCTGCATGTTCGTTTCCTCTGCAATATCATGCGACGAGCGGGTAGCCGCCGCCGACCTGTAGCGTCGTGCCGGTGACGAACGAAGCGTCGTCGGAGCACAGGTAAAGCATCGCCGCGACAATGTCGGCGACCTCGCCGCGCCGCCGCAGCGCCTGCATCGCGCCGATCCGCTCCCAGAGTTCGGGCGGCAGCTCGGCGACGATCGTGTCGGTCGCGGTCAGGCCGGGCGCGACGCCGACGACGCGGATGTTGTCGGCGCCGAAGTCGGCGGCGAGCGTCAGCGTGATGCCCCGGATCGCCTGTTTCGACGCGCCATAGACGGTCTGGCACGCGTAGGAGGCCGAAGACGCGAGGTTCAGGATCACGCCGCCGCCGCGCGCCTTCATCGACGCGTGGCACGCGAGCGAGCAGGCGATCGTGCCGATCAGGTTGACGTCGTAAATGCGCCGGATCTCGGCCAGACCCAATGTCAGCAAGGGCTGGTTATACGTCATCGAGTGGAGGCCGGCGTTGTTGATCAGGATGTCGATCCCGCCGTAGGTCTCGATCGTCCGCGCCACCGCGGCGGCGACGGCGTCGTCGTCGGCGACGTCGCAGCCCAGCGCGACCGCGTCGCCGCCGTCCGCCCGGATCGCAGCGGCGACCTGCTCGGCGGCGGCGAGATCGACGTCGACCTGCGCCACGCGGGCTCCCCGCGCCGCCAGCGCCCGCCCGAAAGCCTCGCCGAAGCCACGCCCGCCGCCGGTGATGAACGCCACCTTGCCATCAAATTTGCTTGTCACTAGTCCCTCGCCATCGCGCTAGAGCAGGAAGCTGGACATGAGTAGACGACACGTCAAATCGCGCGAGGCGATATCGTGGCGGCGCGGTGTCGGTGCGGCGCGGCCGATTGTCGCCCGTTATCAAGACGTGCCGTCGCCCGCGTCCATAGGACTGGCGCAGGGCACCAGCGGAGCCGCCGACCGATGACACAGCCGATCGATCTTCCCCCGATCGACCCGGCGGCGGCGGCGACCCTCGGCGGCTTCCTCGACGAGGTGGCGGAACGCTTCGGCCCGCGCGAGGCGATCGCCTTCGACGATCCGCTGCGCGCGGGCGCGCGGGTGAGCTGGCGCTATGCCGACCTGCGCCGCCATTCGCGCGACGTCGCCAAGGCGCTGATCGCGGCCGGCGTCGGCAAGGGCACGCGCGTCGGCATCCTGCTCGGCAATCGTCCCGAGTTCGTCGCCGCGCTGTTCGGCGTCGCGCTCGCGGGCGGCGTGGCGGTGACGCTGTCGACCTTCTCGACACGCGACGAGCTGGCGACTTTGCTCGAGCTGTCGGACATCGACATGCTGCTGACGCAGCGCGGGATCGCCCGGCACCGGATCACCGACGACCTGACGGCGCTGCTGCCCGAGGCACGCGACGGCGTCGTCGCGGTCCGGCGCTTTTCGTATCTGCGCCGCGTCGTCGTGCTCGGCGGGGAGGGGGAGGGGGGCTTCCAGCCCTGGGAGGCGTTCATCGCCGCCGGCGCCGCGGTGCCGGATGCGACCGTCGACGCCCGCGCGGCGCGGGTCAATGGCAACGACGTCGGCGTGATCATCTACACATCGGGCACGACCAGCGTGCCCAAGGGGGTGATCCACCTCCACTCGACCGTGGTGAAGCAGTTCCGCTGGCAGTCGCAGATCTACGGGCGGACGGCCGCGTCGCGCATCGCCTCGCCGTTTCCGCTGTTCTGGTCGGCGGGCATCGTCTCGGTGCTCGGATCGACGCTCGCCGTCGGCGGCACCTATGTCGGCGACGAGGTGTTCGAGCCCGGCGCCGCGCTGCGGCTGATCGCGCGCGAGCGGATCGACGAATATTACGGCTTCCCGACGCACACCGCCGCGCTCGCCGATCACCCCGACTGGCCGACCGCCGACCTCTCCTCGCTGACCCGCGTCATCGGCAACAACGAGTTCGACGGTCATCCGAACACGCGGCCCGACCCGGCGTGGAACCACATCATCGCCTATGGCATGAGCGAGAGCTGCACCTCGGTCGTCAGCCATTTGTCGACGACGCCGACCGCGGTCCAGCGGCAGAGCGCGGGACGGCCGCTGCCTGGCATCGAGCTGCGCATCGCCGACTTCGACACCGGCGCGGTGCTCGACGACGGGCAGGAGGGCGAGATCTGCGTCCGCGGACCGACGCTGATGCCGCATTATGTCGGCATGCGCCGCGAGGACAGCTTCGACGACGAGGGCTTTTTCCACGCGGGCGACACCGGCTTCATCGACGGCCAGGGCTATCTCCACTGGACCGGCCGGATCAAGAACATGGTCAAGACCGGCGGCGCCAACGTCGCCTCGGGCGAGGTCGAGGCGGCGGCGGCGGCGCTCGGGACGCTCAAGCTCTGCCGCGTGATCGGCATGCCCGACCGGCGGCTGGGCGAGATGGTCGTGCTGTGCGCTGTCAAGGAGGAGGGGCGCGACACGACCGAGGACGAGGTGCGCGCGGCGATGCGCGCGAAGCTTGCCGCCTACAAGGTGCCGCGCCGCGTCCTGTTCTTCGCCATCGACGATTATCCGCTGACGTCGACCGGCAAGGTCAAGGACAACGAGCTGCGGGCGTTGGTCGCGGCGCAGCTAGCATAGGGATCAGGCGACTGGCGCCGTCTCGGCGAAGATCGCCTTCACCGCCGGCAGGTCGATCTTGAACGACGGGGTGCGCGGCAGCGCGTCGAGCACGCGATACTGCGTCGGGATGTGGGTCGCGTAGACATGCTCGCGCAGGTGCGTGTCGAGCTCCTCGCGCGACGGCGCGGCGGCGCCCGTCACCAGCTGGAGGGCGGCGACCGGCACATGGCCGAGCCGCTCGTCGCGCAGCCCGACCACGCTGGCGGCGGCGATCGCCGGATGGCGGACGAGCGCGCGCTCGATCACCTCGGGCAGCAGCTTGAAGCCGCCGCGCACGATCGCCCCGTCGCTGCGCCCGCGGTGGAACAGGAAGCCGTCCTCGTCGATCACCGCGATGTCGGTGGTCCTGATCCAGTCCGGCCCGATGCGCGGCGCGATGACCTCGAGCAGCCCTTCCTCGCCGGCCGGCAGTTCGTCGCCGGTCGCGACATCGATGACGCGCAGCGTCGCGCCGGCAAACGGGCGTCCGACCGTGCCGAACTTCTTCCGTCCCCATTCAGGGATCAGCTCGAGCGTCATCGCCGCCACCGGGCCGCCGAACTCGGTGGCGCCGTACGACAACAGGATCGGGATGCCGTATTTGTCCTCGAAATCCCTTTGCACGGTCGGGTCGAGCGGCGCGGCCCCGGTGCCGACCGCGGCCAGGCTGGCGAGGTCTTCGCGGGGAAGGTCGGCGTCGAGCACCATGCGGACGCCCGCCGGAGGCAGGGTCGCGCGCTGCGGACGGTAGCGCCGCACATAGTCGTGCCACTCGGGGATGTTGAACCGGTCGAGCAGGATCGACGGATGTCCTTTCAGCAACGGCGGCAGCAGGCTGTAGACGCCCGAGATGTTGCCGAACGGAAAGAAGAGCAGCGCCGGGGGAAGGGCAGAAAAATCCTGATCGGGATTGGCGTAGGTGACGTTGAAGCCGACGATATGCTTCGCGATCATCTCGTAACCGATTGCGACATGCTTCGGCGGCCCGGTCGTCCCGCTCGTGAGGATCTGCAGCTGGGGCTCGGGCGGCGCGGCGGCATCGCGCGGCGCGGTCGATCGCTCCGCCCCGGCCACGGCGCTGGCGCCGGTACGATCGTCGAGCGCGATGCCGGCGATCCCCTGGTCGCGCAGCACGGCCAGCACGTCGTCGCCGAGGTCCTCGGCGGCGGCGACCACCGCCGCCAGTTTGAGCCGGCCGACATCGCGGGCGATCCCGGTCGGCGACTGAAAGGCGTAGATCATGCGGATGGTGCGGCCGCGCGCGATCATGCCGAGCAGGGCGGCCGCGGCCGAGGGGCGGTTGCGCGGGACGAAGCCGACGGGATCGCGTTCGCCCACGCCGGCCGCGTCGAGCAGCCGGTTGATCTCGTCGGCGATCGCCCGCAGATCGCCCCAGCTGTACCAATGGTCGGCGAACGCGAGCGCGTTCAGCGACGGATCGCGCGCCAGGGCGGCGGCGGACTGTTCCTCGAGGGTCATGCTTGGCTTTCCGTCTGAACGGCGATGACGACGATCACAGCCTGACCAGCATCTTTCCGAGGTTGCCGCCGTCGAACAGGCCCAGGAAGGCGGCGGGCGTCGCTTCGAGCCCGTCGTGCACCGTTTCCGCACTGACCAGCTCGCCGGACAGCGTCCAGCGCAGCATGTCGTCGTGGAACTCGGCGTGGCGATCGTCGTAGTCGGGCTCAGCGAAGCCCTGGATGCGCAGCCGCTTCATGACCAGCCGCATCGGCGCGGGCAGCTCGAGCCGGTCGCCGGCACCATAGCCGCCGACCATGCCGCACAGCACGATGCGGGCCGCGGGGCGGGCGCTTTCGATCGCCGCGTCGAGATGGTCGCCGCCGACATTGTCGAAATAGACGGTGATGCCGTCGGGCGCGGCCGCCGCGAGCTTCTCGCGCATCGTCCCCGGCGCCAGCCGGTCGATCGTCGCGTCGGCGCCCCATTCGCGCAGCGCGGCGCACTTGTCGGCCCCGGCCGCCGACGCGATCACCGTCATGCCCTTGATCCGCGCAATCTGGACGACCGCCGAGCCGACGGCGCCGGCGGCTGCCGAGACGAACACGACATCGCCCGGCACCGCGGCCGCGGCGGCGAGCAGGCCGAAATAGCCGGTGCTCCCCGGCATGCCGAGATGGCCGAGATAACGCTGGATCGGCGCGGGACTGTCGGGAATCGCCTCGCACAATGCCTCGGGCACGACCGAGACGTCGCGCCAGCCGAGCGGATGGTTGACCTTGCGGCCGACGGCCCAGGCGGCCGAGCGGCTCTCGACCACCTCGCCGACGGCGCCGCCGTGCATGGCGCTGCCGAGCGGCAGCGCCGGCAGATAGCCGCCGGCGCCGTCGAGCATCCCGCGCATATAGGGATCGACCGACAGCCAGCTGTTGGCGACGCGGACCTCGCCGTCGGCGAGCGGCGCATCGGGTTCGACGTCGAGACTGAAGATCGACGCGTCGAGCTTCGCACCGGGCCGCTCGCGAAGATGCCACACCTGGGCCATGCGGTCAGGCCGCAAAAGCCCGGCGCAACGCGTCGAGTGCCCGGCCGGTGAAGGCCCGCGACACCGCCGCCCCCGGCACGATCGCGTCGAAGCCGTGGAACGCGCCCGGCGCGACATAGAGCTCGGTCGGCACGCCGGCGTGCATTAGCCGCCGCGCATAGTCGAGATTCTCGTCGACGAAGATGTCGAGCGCGGCGGTGCCGATGAATGTCGGCGGCAACCCACTGAAATCGCTTGCGCGCGCCGCGGCGGCGTGGGGGTGGACATCGCCGCCGCCAGGGACGGTGCCGAGCAGGCTGGTCCAGCCGAAGGCGTTGTCCGCCGCGGTCCACACGAACTCGCCCGATGTCGGATTGCGGACCGTGGTCGATCCCGTGCGGTCGTCGATCATCGGGTAGATCAGGTTCTGGTGGAGGATCGCCGGTCCGCCGCGGTCGCGCACGTACAGCGCCAGCGCGGCCGCGAGACCACCCCCGGCACTTTCGCCGCGCACCGCGATACGCGCGCGGTCCACCCCCAGCACATCGGCCTGGTCGTGGAGCCAGACGAGCGCCGCATGGCAATCGTCGAGCGGCCCCGGGAAGGCGGTGTCGGGCGCCAGCCGATATTCGACCGAGACGATCACGCAGCCGAGGTCCAGCGCCCATTCGCGGCTGCGCGCGTCGCCCATCTCGGCGGTGCCGAAGACATAGCCGCCGCCGTGGATGCGCAGCAGCGCCGGAGCCTGCGGCGGCAGGTCGGCCGGGCGGTAGACGAGGAGGCGGACGTCGGGCGCGCCGTCGATGCCGGAAGCGAAATGCTCGGTCACCGCCACGGCCGCGGTCGCCTCGCCCATCGAGGCGAGGCTCATGGCGTCGGTGCGGGCGCGGACCTCGGCGAGCACGTCCGACGATACGGCCATCGACGGCAGCAGGTCGAGCATCGGCAGCAGTTCGGGATCGACGAGATGGCGCGTGGTCATGCGGTGACGTCGGGCGCCGCGGCCCGCATCGCCCGCTCGGCCTCGACTCCGTCGTGATAGGCGAACTGGACGAGCTCGACCAGCTGGCCGTCGGGATCGCGCAGCACGACGGCGCGGCCGACCTGGCTGACGATCGACCCGCCGAGTTCCTCGCACCGGGTCGCGACCGCCACGGGGTCGGCGACCGCGAGCGACAGATGGGCGAGGCCGGTCTGGTTGAACCTGCGTCCGGCGGCGGTCAGCGTCCCCGGCGGATCGAACTGCATCAGCTCGAGCGTGAAGCCGCCCAGCATCAGATAGACGGCATGGATGTCGGCCTTGGGCTCGAGCTGCAGCAGCGGGTCGATGACCGCCGACGGCAGCTTGATTTCGCGGTCGTAGGTGAAGCCGAACGCCTCGGTATAGAACAGGCGCGACCGCGCGATATCGGTCACGCACAGGCCGATATGGACCAGCGCCGTCGTCCTCATGCGATGCGCCCGCTCGCCAGGTCGGTCACCGCGGCGCGACCTCGACGAGAATGTCGCCGTTGGGCAACAGCCGGGCGACGTCGCCGCCGCCGAGCACCAGCGTCGTGAAGCGGCTCTGGATCAGCGCCGGCCCGGTGACCGCGTCGCCCGCCCCGAGCGCCTCGCCGGCGTAGATCGGGGCGTCGTCATGCCAGGCAGCGCCCGCGTAGATCCGCCGCCGGCCAATCGGAGTCAGCCCGCCCCCGGCGGCCTGCGCATGGTTCTGGCTCGGCTGGTCGACGAGGCCGCTGGCGACCAGCCGGATGCCGCGGATCACCGGCTCCTGCGAGCGGGCCTCGACCAGCCGCGAGGACTCGTTGCGGAGGTGGAACGCCTCGATCGTGGCGGCGACCGCCTCGCGCGTCAGCGGCTCGCGCGGGCTTTTCGCGATCGGCATCGCCGTGTCGAAGGTCTGGCCCGGATAGACGAGGTTGAGCAGCCACTCGAACTTCTGCCGCGCCGGGGCAATCCCCGCGGCGTTAAGCTGACCGGCGGCGTCCGCCTCGAGCTCGGCGGCGAGCGCGCTCAGCCGGTCGAGATCGACCGCCCGCCAGTCGGACAACAGGGTGCGCGATTCGTCGAGCAGATGGTCGGCGGTGAGCAGGCCGAGCGCCGACATCGCCGGCGCCGCCTGCGGCACCAGCACGCGGCGCATGCCGAGCTCGCGCGCATGCG